>CAZJXY010000248.1:0-5904 GCA_964549925.1 uncultured Bdellovibrionales bacterium
AGCGGTAGTGCGCGACGAAATAATAAAAAACTATTGGTTTGTCCCGATTGAGGCCATTCCATTGGCCGCAGCGCTGGGCCTTTTACTGTATCTGGGGAGGAGTTCGACTCCGATCCGAGCGGCTTTGACTTTAGTCCTCTCCTCACTTTTAGCCTACCCCGTGCTGATGAACATTCAGCCGATAACTGGCAGCGGCATCGCGCCATATCGATTTGCGACTCTCTTCCTTTTCCCAGTCGCTGGAATTTTCGCGCTGGTGGCTCTGCTCAAGTTGCTTGAGAGCCGCAATCTGTCGAAGCGCAATCTGCGTGCTGTTACCGCTGCAATTGTAGTCTGCTCGATCACGGTGCCGCTCAACGAGGTACTGCTGAACAATCGAGTCTTTGCCGACAGAAGAAGCTGGATTCCCCTGGTCGAATATGTGCGGCGGAATCTCGATACAACTGACGTTGTTGCGATCTCTTCGCAGGTATTTCCGTTTTCCGATCGCACTGCTGCCGGCCCCGATAACATCAGGCTCGATTCCCCTTCGCCCAACATCTTCTCGTTTCTTACCGGCCGGCCAATTCTCCATCAGGAGTGGGTTGTCCGCAATGATGTACCGGCGAAAGAAAATCTGGAGCGGGAGCTGCTGCTTGGATGGATCCTTTCAGGTTCACTCAAATACCTTCACCCCTGTATCGAGGTGCCGACAAATCTTCCGGGTGACATCTTCTCAGTGACTGGAGCTTATCGTGAAATCCTGCGAGCTCAGGCCTGCAGCTATAATAAGGCGCTAAATCAGTCCTCAGACCTTTGCGATCTCTTACACCGCTTTAAGCCCCGATATTTACTCCTAGAACAAGGATCAGCGGCAACAATCCCTCAAGATACGATCCGATTTTTAAATCCGGCGTTTCAATCTGACGACGGCCTAATCAAGCTCTATAGATTCGATTTGGACTTGGCGATCGCTGAAGGGTGCGTGGGGAGAATGGCGGCGGGGAGAGGAGTACCAGGGTTACCGATCCTTTAGTAGACGACTCTTGATTCTCTCGAGCTCAATACAAACAGCATCCTTATTTCTGGCGGTTGTGGGATGAGAGAGGACCGAACGGATGACGTGATTATGTGTATTTTGATAAACGGATTCATCACTGAATCCAAAGGTGCTTGCTTCATTAATAGTCTCTGCATTCCCGTTCTGAAAAAACAGTACGATATGTTCGACTTCATTTGATCGAACTATTTCAAATGTCGTGATATAAAACGGTAGCATGCAATCGGTGAGAACTAGCTCATACCCCGGCACGCCTCGAATGAGGAACAGTAGGTGGTCGATAAGTTCAATTTGTTCCGCTATATCTAAGAATGCCTCTTGACATGTGCCGTTGCTACCACTTGCCCAAGCCAAAAGGGACTGTCTCTGGAGAATTTCTGTATATCTAAGGCGGCCACTTTGATATCCGGTTAGCGCCACCGATTGTCTTTTGTTGCGACTTGGATTGAATTTAAATCGGTTGCTAAATCCCTTCGGCAAGCTCTGAACTGTTGGTCGGAAAAACATGCAGGTTTGCTTTACCGGGAAACCATGGTCAAGCAATTCCAATAAGAGTCTATCTTGCCCATCCTCCCCGCCCGGCACGAAAGCTCCTCGACTTTTGCGGATACGTGAAAGCGGAGAAGTTGCAAGAGAACGATCTAAAAATGCTGAAATGGCGGGATCAGATGATGACATCTGAATTTCAATTAATCTGACGGGGACCGGAATACCTTCACAATGTAGGTATATTCTTCCTTTTTCGATCCTTAAGGAGATCGACTCCTCCAATGAATCCGATACCTCATCTTCTATGAACTGATTGGCCCTATATAAAGCCATTCTTATGGCTTCGTCATTCGTTTTCGCCTCTTCAATGCTAGAAATTGCTCCAAGTACCTCACGAACGAGATCGATATAATTATGGGCTTTCTCGTTACCTTCACTCCTTTCCATTAAGTCGAGCAAAAGAGAAATCAAGATCGCGGTTCTAATTGGCGTTAAATGTCGAGCAACGGGCGTAGGACAACTGAAAGTTACCTTGAAAGGCATTCTGTCCAAAGAAGACCTAGCAAAATGCGCGTGGATAGATATTTTTCCGTTTTCCGTGGATAAAGGGCTAAAATGTTGGCCGGGAGGGCGTAAGAGCATTAGAGATGAAAAGCGCGATTCCAGCTCAAGCAGACGATTCTCTACATTTGAAATATAATCATATTCAGATTCGGATCTTTTGCCGTTGGCCATAAATTCATCTAGGCAGCTAGAGAAGGATAGTTTAATCGCAGTAAGGCTCTCAGGCTTTCAGCGAGGGCCGGTTGATCGATAGTTAGCAAATACGGCTGCGATAGCTTTTCTCCGACCAAAGCTATACGGGACTTCGAAATTAGTATCTCCGAAGGAAAATCACCGCGAATTCCAAAAACGCGGGGATCGCATAGTTCTCTTGCAACGAGCAATGCACACTCATCTGGAGAAAATAGCGCAACCTTGAGATTATTCGGGAATTGCTCCAATAGTTTCCGAACAGACTCGACTGTCGTTGCTTTCGAATTAAAAACTATTGCGTCACGTACGGGACAGATTAATACAACTTTTTCAGTCGCAGGACGGTTTTTAATCTCCTGCAGCAGCCGCACTCTTGCCTCATCACCTCGATAAGAGCTCGATCTGGGATCTGCAAGGTAGTCTGATGAAGACCGCCGAGCCGCCGACAATACGGACTTGATTCTAGTACGACCCTCTGCAAGGAAAGCTTCCTTCCTCTCGACATACAATAGAAGCTCTTCTATCGAGATACATCTAAAATATCTGACCCCGTTCCTTTCAGTAAAGCTACAGAATTTTCGACCAACAAGCCGACTAAGAACTTCGTATGCGTGGCTCCGATTAAGGCCGCAAGATTTAGCTAAAAGACTTGCGGGTCGCCCGTCGTATTTCGCAAGCACTTGATAAACTCTCTGCTCGACTTGAGTTAGTCCGAGCTCACTAAGTATTTCAGTTATTAGCCCGAGATCATTCTTTCCCCCAATCACCGCCGTTGACACCGAAGCTAATGACTCGTTCTCGAACGATGAATTTTCTGCCCGAGGATCCTCTAGCGTTGACATTGCGTTCACCTTCTCCCTAACTGCGAGCGTCCTCGCCCCAATAAGGGGTTTTTTTAATGTCTAAAATCCATTTGCATACTATTTGCGTACGTCCCCAATATCAAGGAGATTGCGCAACTTTGTAATTCCTCTTTACTTACAGCCAGATAGGCCGTTTTCGTATTCAATAGTATGCTATATGCGCACAACCATATTTTCGTGCGTTTTTATTGGGTCTTTCTTCGAGCAATTTCCGTTTTAAGCTGATTTGGCGTACGCTATAGTATGATAGTTATCAAATTTCAAGATGGGTTCCAATTATGAACGATATCGGGGCCGAAGTTCGTGAGCTTCGAATCGAATTAAGTAGTCTAAGGCGCCTGCTATCGCCTAACAGGGCCGCGCCCGTTTCCACCAAACTAAGAGTTCATATCGAGCGCAGTTTCGGAGAGCGTAAGCCGTATCTATTAATTCTCAGATCGGAAAAGGAATATCGACTTAGAATCAGCGCAACCAGAGCGGCCATACTCCTTCCACTACTGGTCGATTTGGATCAGCGGTCTTTGGGACTCTATGGCATATCAAACATCCGGGACGTGGCATTCGACATAATAAAGCAAATCGCACCGGATCTTGGAAACTCCTTTAAGATCCAAGAGCAGATACGACTTGGTCTTTATCGCTTTGGTAAGTTTTGGACGGAGGAATTCGATCAATCCTTTCCAGTCAGATTTGATACAGTTTCGGAGCGCCTCATCCCCGCCACTCAGGCAACGAAAGTAGGGGTTGAACTTACGACAACAGATTCAGAATGTGCGGATATCTTGTCCAAGCTCAGCGGGAGATCGATGCTTGAGCGGGTTAGAAGTGAGCGGTTTCTATTCGTACCTAGCGGCGGAAGCGGCGGCGAAATATTTTTAAAGGAAATATACGGCATCGAGTCGAAACTAACCGTAACTGGGACATACTTTCGGCCACAGATTATTTCGCTCCCTTTAAATGTCCTGAAACGCTTTGCTCGTAGCAAAGAAGCTATCGATAGACACAAATTGATGCACTCGAGGCTTGCTGCGGGGACTTTGTCCTTTACCGAAATTGTGCCGGAAGAAAGTCTGACAACTTTGGCTACTCCGGACGAAAATGGACATTATCCGTACTTCCCTGGTTTTCAAATAAGAGATGTCGAACAACATTTTGATTCTCTGACAAAGCTTGTCCAAGGAAAGTCCGGATATAGATTGCTTCTTACTAGGGCCGAAATTCCATTTCATGTCGGCGTTTATCGAACTTCAGAATTTGAACTTGCCGATTTTTTCAGACTTCCAAATGTTCGCGAAACTTGGGATTTCAGCTCTTTCGCAGTCTGGGGGCGAGACGTTGCAGCAACGATTTCCGCAACCGTGCTCGACTGGTTAACAAGTCATCCGTCTACAACGAGCGACCCCGCCTCGGTATTAAAGATTTTAGAGAGCTCAAAAGAGAAGCTTGCAAAGCACAGAACCTTGCGGAGATAGTTTTGTTTAGGCCTTTTTTCTTCGAATTCGGCGGAGTTTCCCTAACAGCTTTCCTGTTCTACGTAACCAGCATGTTGCAGCTCGAAGCGCCGCTCCCCCTGGCCGGAATGGTCGACGGAGGCCTGCTCCTTGCCCTAGCCCTTGGAATGGTGGTCAATCGGTATGCCTTCAAAGCTAAAATCTTTTCACCGATTTTCGGAGGGAAGTATCGCCGCTCCTTTTTAACAGGGCTCGTAATCGTACTGGCCTGGATGTTCTTCTGGGCTGCCGCCGAATCGTTCTACATCAAACTGCAACCAAGCTCTGAAACACGCGGGCTAATATATCCCGGCGCCCACAGAAGCGGAATTGCAAGAGGTCTCGAGGATTGGCCTAAAGTCAATTTCGCCACCTTAGGGGGCCTGCTTCTTGCCTGTTTTGCAAATACTCTCCCCTTTCTTTTCGCTGATCTGCAAGGACGCCTCGCAAGGTCAAAAAAAACAGACCTGTAACCGGCTGCTGCGTCAGGCTGATATTTTTTCACAGCAGATTTCATCCTCCAGGCCGTAGAGATTTGGCCCGTTTTAGGGTAATTAAAATCAACAAAATAAACACTCTGCCATAACAATTGGCGTGGGGGACGTTGCCGGAGGTGGTGCAGTAGCAGGTAGGCCGGTACGCTCCAATGTCTGTCTCAAAAGACAAAACTTCGATTTCAAGTCGCCCCCAAGCGCATCTCGACAGCGGCTCGATCGTGCTTGAGACCGCAATCGTTCTTCCCCTGTTGATCATGCTCGTCTTCGGAGTGATCCAGTGGGGAGTAATCATCTATAGCTCAATCGCCTTGAATAATGCCGCCTACAACGCGGCGAGATATTCTGTTCTCAGTCCGACCCCGGTCAACGCCCAGGTTCAGGCGGTAGCAGACTCCTCCCTCGGCACGATGATGGACAGTTCCAATCTTCATCATCCGATAATGATTGATCAGAACTATAATGTGGGGGGAATCGCCGGCGCTACCAAGGTGCAACTAGTTTATGACCTCCCGCTGTTCGCTCCATTTGTAGTGCCGGGCTCAAACGGCGGTTCTTACACGATCACGGCCAACTCGGTGATGCGATGAATTATCGTGTAAGGGATTCTGCCCTCGGTGGCGCCGCAGCTTCGGGCGAGCGAGGTTCTATTATACTCCTCGTAGCTATTGTCATCGGGGTTTTGGTCGGAGCTGTAGGCTTCTCAGCCGACCTCGGATTCGCGCACCTGGTCCGTCAGCGACTCTCAATCAGTGTAGACTCCGGCGCACTGG
>CAZJXY010000249.1:0-5890 GCA_964549925.1 uncultured Bdellovibrionales bacterium
AATTATTACAAGCTCTTTTCTTGCGCGCTTTGGAGAAGCCCAGACCGAGTCACTTAGACAAACTGTCAATAGGGTCACAATAAGGGCTGCCCGCCCGAACCGGTGAAAAACCACTTAAACCTACCTCGCTAAAACTGCTGCGCAAACTTCAAAGGCGCAGTGAATATAGTCGGGGTAAAACAGCTAAGTCAGTATGAATCGTCGCAAAACTTCGTACGAGCTAAATACTTGAAAATAGGTAAGTCTCTCACAATTGTGAACAATCTCACATATACGAATTATTCGTAGAATGCTCGCTTGGGATTAACGCCCTAATTAAAGAATCGGTACTCGCGACTAACTGAAAACCCGTTCTTATCGATAGCTTTGATGCGGAAATCTCCGCGACCGTCCTGGGCCTGAAAGTGGAACAAAGCGCTATCACTCTTACCCGGCCTTACTTGAGCGGAAGCATAGTAAGCGCCATTCCAATAAACTAGTACTCGGTCAACGTCGATCCCTTTAACAAGGCCACTAACCGAAAGGACAGCGGTACCGGGAGTGACCGCAACATCAGACACAATAACTTTTTGGTTTTGATCCTCCTTAGATTGATGCTCCTTAATGGCGTTTACAACATTAGCTCCGGTTAGTCTTACTCGTGCCGCAAAGCGATCCCAGGCGCGACGCTTACTACGGTCCACCCCGTCTTCCGACATCCCCTCGGCAACTTTCAAATGCAGATGATCGATATATGCCATAGCCTCTGGAGCTGTTAGGCTCTGCTCGGGCTTAGAAAGCACGAATTCTATACCTTTAATTTGGGAAGCAAGCGCACTTCTAACAGCAAACTGCTCCCTTGCACTAGTCTTAAGTAGCTCTTCTGCCTTTTCCTTTGATTCCTGTAATACACGTGCATAATTTGCACTAATGACCGCATCCCAATTTGCCGCTACCCGTGCGTCAATAGGAACATTACTCTGCTGATCAGCATCGGTTAAACGATAAGTCTGAGAGGCTCTATAGCGCGGCGATCCATAGTAGCCACTATCAATCTCTGCGATGATTTTATCCAAAGGGGAAAGTGAAGCTGCTGCATTCTGAGTTGAGGCGACAAGCGTCCCACTCGAATTCACAGGGTTTGAGGTTGGTGCGGCAACGGGGGCTGAGCCTGATAGGTAACTATACAACCCGAACAGCAATAATCCGAGTGCACAGAAAAATATTAGGTTACTTCCATCAAGTAATGCTGATCCTTTTTTTGGAGACATATCTGCTTTCCCGTGAAGAAAAACTTAGCTCAACGTTCGGTGAACGGGAAAACCTTTTGAGAAAACCTAGACTAATTATAGACTAATTTGAGCTTCTAATTCTGTTATGCACGGTTTTCGCTTCGGTGATTAGCAAAGTAAGAAATAAAAAACTCAATTCTTCCAGGTATTTAGTGCTATTCCTCCACTTCTAAACCGAGCAAATCCTCAGTTAAAGAGATTACCAGGTAATCAACAATATCCTTCACCGAAACAATTCCAACGGCTATACCATCGGCATCAACAATTGGAATATGCCTAAAGCCTCCATGGGACATAAGGTTAAGCGCATACGCAATTGTAGTCTCGGGAGACTCCGTAACCGGATTCTTAGTCATTACCTCGGAAATCTTGGTGGCTGCCAAATCCATTCCTGAGTCCAAGACTTTCAATACACAGTCGCGCTCGGTGAAGATTCCAGACAGTTTACCGGTTGCGTCGGTTACGACCACCGAACCAATCTTGTTTTTCTTTAGTACAGAAATAACTTCCTTTAATGACGCATCTTCCCTTACTGAGATTGGATGCTGTGGGTTTAACGATCCAATACTGCGGCAGAGAAAACTTGAACTTAGATCTCCATAGCTAGTGCTACAAGCTTTTTGAATAGCTGCCCCCAGCGCCAAGCCTAACTTTTCGTTTTTCTCGCTTTTCCCATTCTTTTCCGACATTTTTACTCCTTTGCTTCAGGTTTATTTTTTTCATCAGTAGTAGATTTTTCAGTTGAGGCATTCAGCGGCTTTGGATCACAAACTATTTCCCTTGCCGCACCGATTTCAAACTCGCCCTTCTCGGTATTGAAACCTATACCCAACGGCCCCTTTTTTAACTCCTTAACCGCGAACTCCTTATCTCCGGCCTTTAGCTTCACCCCAGGAAACAGGTTTGCAGCAACATTAATAACGCTTTGAGCCGAGACTTTGGCTTGGGACAACATCTCCTTTTTTTGATCCAACAATTTTTGGTATGAGGAGTTTACGCTCTGAAGCTTTTTTAACAAAAGCTCCATCTTTTGCCGGTGGGAGGAGCTTAAGGCCTTAAGTCGAGCAGGGTTCTCCGCAAGAGGCCCAAGATGCAATTTTATCAGCTCAAGCCCCTTTTCATGGTCCTTTATTCGCGTCTGTAAATCCGAATATGCGGTGGTCGCCTCAATGTCACTGGCAAAGCGAAGCACCGTCGAGACTTCCGACTCATTACCCAATAGCTTGACGTCCACCCCGCACACGAAATCTGTCTCTCCGCCAAAAAGTTGTGCTTTAGGGGCGCGAAGTACGGATTGGGCTCTAATTCTGGAATTCAAAGCCTCTTTATCGATCAGAATCTCACCCCTAACCTCAAGATCAGCTTCGTGTACCCCTTTGGCTTGGAAGTTTTCGCCACAGACTACCGAGGACTTATCTCCGCCATGTAAGAACCCTTTAATCAAAATTGAACCGAATGGGACTACCAAGGTTGCCGCCTTTACGTTTCCGCCAACTTCAAGACCTCGCTTAGCTCTCACCATAAACCCAGGATGGACATCTCCTTTGACTATTATCTTCCCGACGAAATCTAGATTTCCATGGGAATAGTCAATGTCCCCCTTAATTGAGAGCTCCTGTTTAATTAGCAATGCACCGTTTTCTTCCGTGAGATAGCCATCTTCCCCCGCCACTAATAAGTCATAGCTCGGTTCAGCCGGTTCCTTTTTCTGGATAATCGAAGGATCAAGGGTAATTTTCGCCGGATTCCCCGGTTTTGCGGGTAGCACCTTACCGCTCACGTCAACGCCAGCTTCACCGTCCTTGGGATGGTAAACTCGACCGACAATCTGCTCCTTTAAAATATTATCGAAACGGTGCAAATTCTTAAGATCTACCTTACCAGCCTCCTCTGCAACCTCAACTTGATTTCCCGGTGAATACTTTTTTACAAGCAAGAGTAACTTGCCGTTGGTTCCTTGCACGGCTGCTTTCCCCTTGGCAATTCGTCGCGCTTCAACGATTCCTTTTTGATTAAATTGCTTTACCACATCTTCAAGCACGGTTTGATCCAACATGGTTGGATGCACTACCCCCTGAAGCATCTGAAGAATTACCTGAAGAGTGAGAGGGGAAGACTTTGGCGGTGGAGCATTATCTGGAGCGTTAAGCTTCAGAAAAAGCTTCAAGCGATCTGACGGGGCTAACGCCTGAAGTAATAACGTCTCTGTCTTCTTCTCTAAAATGACCTTTAACGGTTCGTTTTCGCGTTCAGTGGAGTGCATTCCTGACTCATAAGCAGAGTTTCACAAAATCAACTAGCGAGCGCCTCGCGCCAAAACTCAGGTACGCCGACTCTCAATCTCGCTCCTACCCTACAAATGACCTTACTTGCAAGATAACAGGCAGCACGGGCAGAGAGATCCGCAGGAACAGCATGAGTAATCCCGTATAAAAACGCACCCGAAAGCATATCACCAGCGCCGGTAAGATCTACCGGATCGCACTCAAAGGCTGGAACCGAAGTGGTCAATCGACCGTATTTTAGCAAAACCCCCCTCTCGCCGCGAGTAACTACGACATTTGGCACGAGTTTCTGCAGCTCAGAAAAAGCGTCTTCTGCATCGTCTCTTCCAGTGTAGGCTGAAGCTTCCTTCTCATTAGCAAAAATCAAGTCGGCGCTCTTCACCGCCTCACGCAAGGCCGCGCCAAAATGCTCAATAATAAAAGCATCCGAAAAGGTAATCGCAATTTTGGTGTCATGCTTCTTAGCCAGCTCGATAGCGCGACTGACCGCGGCATGACCGAATTCTGGCTGAGCGAAGACATAGCCCTCAATATAGATCCATTCAGAATCGCGCACTTGATCTTCGATAATATGATTGGCAGATAACTGTGTAGCGACCCCCAGGCTCGTACTTAAGGTCCGATCGGCATCAGGGGTAATCAAAGAGATACACACCCCCGTGGTTTCATTCGGTATCGCTGGAATGCGTAAATCGATACCAAGATCCCTAAACTCAGTGCGATAGAAGGTACCGAAATGGTCATCCCCTAGGCAGCACGAGAACCCGGCCTTCCCTCCCAACTGAGCAACGGCAATGGCAGAGTTTGCAACCGATCCACCGCTGGCAAGTGCCGGCTCTAACCCTGAAAGTTTATCGAGTAAAGCTTTCTGGGTAGCAGAGTCGACCATAGCGTATCCACCCTTCTTCAAACCGAGCAGCTCGAAGCGCTCAAACGGCACAGTAAGAAGGATGTCCATTATCCCGTTTCCAATTCCATATACATTCAACTTTCGCGACATATGTCTATGAATCTATACCGAATTGGCCCGAAGAATCCAGCCAGGAAAGCGGCTATACCCAACCATAACAGGTTTTGCTGTCACAACTTGCTGTCGTTGGGCGAGCAAAATAATGGCGCAGCCATTTTTTGCTGCAGAAAATAAATACGCTTTAGGTTAATGACAATTTGAACCAGCTACTCTATCCAAAGAAACCTCTACACCGTCCCCGAAAACCGTCCATCTGGTCGAGTCAAGAGCGTGACAGTGGTCAACCTGAAGTCTGGCTAATTCACACCCCCCAACCGTGCAGGCCGGATCAAACATCACCTGAACTTTGGTGTTTTTGGGGACCTGGAGACCAGGGAGTAATGCGGCTGCCGCTGCGTTGCTCAAATCCCCTTGAGAATTCTGCGAGTATAATGGGACAGCAACGGGGTCATTCTCCGTCGCTGTAATACCGCCTTCATAAGCTGTTCTTGCGTCACGCAACGTTTTTTCCGCCACGCTGTAAGCGGCGTTGGATCGATATATCCTAACTGAGGTGATTGAAAGAGCAGCCAAAATACCGATGATACTAATCACCACCAGAAGCTCAATCAATGTGAATCCTTGTTCTCCTCGCATTAGTGTACCTATATGAACACCCTAAACCCGCTTATGATGATAACTCGGCGATTCCAGTATCGACCAGAGTCAATTTTAGGGATCAGCTGGTATATCGACTTTATACAAAATAATTGTAGGGTTTGTGGCGGAATTTCTTAGTGAACTGAGACATACTAAGCACTTGATAAGACGGGGCAATTTTAAATTTGCGCCTGCAGCACCGACTCAACCCCACATAGCGAAGCTATCTTGGTCAGCACCTGATCGACGAAAACGTCCGGGCAACTCGCTCCTGCAGTCAAGACTATGTCAATCTTTTCCCGACCTAACGGCAACCAATCTCTCGAGGTGAGCACTTCAGATTTACTGAAATCAAGATGCCGAATTGCAGAGCGACTCAATATTTCATCAGCGTCTTTAATATGGAAAGTAGGCATGGCCTTACTACATAGCTCGACGAGATGGGAAGTATTGGATGAGTTATATCCACCGACTACGACCGCAAGATCTCCCCCCGCCTTAATCAACCCAGTTACCGCTTCTTGGTTCTCATAGGTAGCGTAGCATAGAGTATCACGTGTATCGGCAAAGTGATTACTGATTTCAGCCTCGCCAAATCTAGTCAACATTGCCTCCCTCAGTAACTGAGCTATCTCTTGGGTCTCCGTTGCGAGCATCGTAGTTTGGTTTACTACCCCGATCCTATCCAAATCACGTTGCGGATCGAATCCCGCCGAGACGCAGCC
>CAZJXY010000250.1:0-5834 GCA_964549925.1 uncultured Bdellovibrionales bacterium
ACAAGGTTCCAGAGATTATCTACCCAGAGCTCGACTGGACAGTCTCTGAGAATCGTGATTTTGCTAACTTTAGCGGTACGGTGAAATCCAAAGGTCCAGAGATCCTCTCGATGCAGTTAACATTTACTACCCCCCAACCTCCGGCTCTCACGCCTGAGCAAGTGGTAAGGGGCGAAAAGCTCGCAGATTGGGCAAGGAGCGGTACAAGCGTAGGATTTAAATTCGAAAAAGTTGAGAATGATTCGATCCGAGGATCTGGACAGTTTAGAATTGTAGTAGAACGTTCAAGTGGAATCAGTCGGTTAGTTTCTACAGTTACCATTTCCGGCAAAGTGGATCATCAAAACGGAAAACTGGAACTCATCTTACTTTCTGGAACAGTTGATAATCCGGAGGTTGCTCCAGAGTTCTTAAAGTTGGAACCAAGCGAGGGGGATTCGCTTGTGCTGCATGCAAAATTGAATATCAGAGCAGACCAGCACCCGATTGAGTCGGCTCCTCCAACTAATCTGACTGAGCCCGCCCCGGCTACCACAAATTAATTTTACAGACCGAGAAGCACCGCAGCAATCCACGGAAAGGCTACAGTCACGTCGCTTTGAATTATTTGATAGTAACTATTGGTGGATAGTTTATCCCAAGTGATCTTCTCCTTTCCGCCCGCGCCTGAATACGAACCATAGCTCATCGGAGAGGAGCCGATCTCGATAAAACCAGCCCAGTCGCGCACCTTATGCAGCTGCAAATCATGCTTAATGGAAGGCACGACACAAATTGGAAAATCCGCAGCGATCCCGCCCCCGAGCTGAAGAAAGGCTATGCGGTGCTTTTTGGATTCAGCCATGTACCAGTCATACATTAAATGGAAATATTCTACTCCGGATTTCATTACCGAAGCTGAGACTGTGGGCGATCCACGCTTCTTATGTCGACCGCGGTAACAGTAGCTCGCAAAGATATTTCCCATGGTTGAATCTTCAAATCCCGGCACGACTATCGGTATATTTTTCTTATACGCAGCGTAGCTCCAGCTGTCATTGGGATTAGCGCGCGGATCCGGCTGAATCAAACCCTTGGAGTACAATCGCCGAAAATATTCATGAGGGAAGTAGCTTTCCTTTCTTGATTCCGCCTCCTGCCACATCTTCAAAAGATGCGGCTCCATAATTCGAACACTCTCATCTTCGGGAAGAAACGTGTCTGTAATGCGTCTCAATCCCGCATCTCTAAGCTCGGCTTCCTGCTCAGGTGTGAGTTCGGTATAACGAGGTATATAGGCATAGTGCGAGTGGGCCACATACCGATAATAAGATTCTTCATGATTGGCCCCGGTGGCCGAAATTAAATGAACTTTATTTTTCCGAATGAGCTCGGCCAACATAATCCCGACCTGAAACGAGCTCAGGGCACCGGCGATTGTTACAACGACCTTTCCTCCACTCTTTAGGTGACTTTTCAGCCAAAGCGCCGCCTCCATCGTGGCGCCGCCGTTACAATGATTTAAGGTTCGTTCCGCAAAAGCAGAAACGCGGTCGCGTCTTGCGTTAACATACTCAGACAGAGTTCCAGCTCGAGAAGACCTCGAGGCACTGCGCTCCTGATCTTGGATTATCAATCGCCGCAGCCCAGGTGAAAGTTTTGAAAGAGTTTTTCTATTCATCTCAGATTTAATATCCCCCAATATTACGGTTCAGTTTCATGCCTATAGACGAAAGCGCGAATCAGTGCAAGCTCCGTGAGCACGGGGCGCAAAGATATGAACTTCAGTAGATGATCCCTTCCAGAATCCTTTGGCTAAGCAGCTTTTCGCTTCGGTTGAACTTTCTTCTTTGTAGTTTTGCTGGATGTCTCTCGAGCCTTAGGTTTGATCGATGCTGCCTTCGGTTTCCGATTCTTTGTATCGGGCGATGCACCCTTTTCTTTGGATTTCCCAGCTTTGGTTTTTGACTCCTCGCCAATCGGGTAGATTACGTCATCATCTGCCTCGATTTCCTGGTTTGATTCAGACTTCTCAGCCGCTCCCTCTTCTGCGGCTTCGCCACCCCCGGCCACAGCCTCGAGTTTGATCTTTTCAGTCTCTTGGCGCTCTTTAATCTTTTCAGGTTCCCAATCGCGGCTAGACCAGACCACTCCATCTAGACTAAAGAGTGTAATCTTCTTTCCGTTAAAAACCGTTGATTTCTTTAGTAATTTTTGCTTCAACTTTGTAGCCATAAAAACCCCATAATAACCGGAACGGCCCAGATTGATTACAATTTAGGCTGCATCACTATGATGAAAATGAGATTAGGCGAGTTTCCAAATTTAATCAGAATTTATAAACCACGGTTATATTCGAGCTGAGCAGCGGGAATAAGCCCCAATAATCTCCCAATCGAGCTGATCAGAGTTTGCGGATATCGGGATTTTTAGTCACTCTCATCCAGATGAAAAACAAGCCTCAAAAGGCGGATGAAATTAGCCAAATTAAGTGGCCGAAAGAGGTTACGGAACTACACGTTCACCTTGGCGGCTCTGTGCCGCTTTACCGCCTCTGGGAGATGGCCACCGATCGTGGTGTTCGAGGGATCGGTTCGGGGTACGATGAATTTATAGATCTGGTCAAGATACAGCCGGGCAAAGTTAAGGACCTAGACTCGTATCTGCAAATTTATGATCGGATCGAGCTGATCCAGTCCGGCCCTGTTTCAGTTCGGGAAAGCATCATGATTGCGATTCATGGAATGTATCGAACCGGTGGAATGCGTAAACTAGGGCCTGGTGGTGAGGGAGGTGATCCCGAACCAATTTTCCGAATTGCAAAGTTAGAACTTAGATTTAATCCGCTGAAAAGAACGGGGGCGGTGTTTTTGAAAGGAAGTCACGCCGGCTTATACGATGTCGATCGGGTAATTAAGGCAGCCTGCTCGGCAGTCGAAGAGGTAGAGATCGCGTTCAAGGAAAGGATAAAGGTTGGGCTAATATTCTGCTTCGGGCGAGACATGACATTCGAAGCCAATATGGTATTGGCAAAAAAGATCGCACAGTGGCAAGAACGGGAGAGCAAACGAATTATCGGAGTGGATCTGGCCGGACCTGAGTCGATCAATCCACTAAGTGATCAAAAGAGACTGGCTGAGATGAAATCTGTGTTCGATACCGTGGGACAGAGCTTGGGACGAACGGTACATGTGGGTGAAACCCCTCACGTAACAGTAGATACATTTATTCAAACGGTTGAGGCCCTAGATCCTGACCGGGTGGCTCACCCGATTGCGGCTGTAAGAGCCTGGTGGGAAAATAAAGACGATCGTGGATTAAAGCTGATTAAAGAGCGCGAGCTAGTATGTGAGCTGTGTGTGCGCTCAAATCTACTAACCCGAGCGGTAAAGGATATTGCTGAATACTCCAGGGTAATAAACACCTTGGATGAGTTTGGAATTAAGTATACTTTCTCTACCGACGCACCCGCACTTCAAGTGAGTAGTTTGGCCGAGGAGTTGATCTTGCTTCTTTCAAACCAGGCTGCGAGTGAAGAGCAGATACTCCGAGCTTTAAAAGTGGCTAATCAATATAGTTTCTTAAAATAAGAGAGTGAAGATGGGTGAAAATATAAGAGTAGAACAGATCCTAAGCGACTCAAGAAGGTTTGCCTATCGTCGGGGAAGAATTGTGGCTACCGTTGGGCCTGCCTCACGCGACGCCCAGGTCATTAAGCGCCTAATTGAGGCTGGGGTGAATCTCTTCAGACTGAACTTCTCCCACGGAACCCATGCCGAGCATCAACAGGTGGTGGACAACATTCGGGCAGCAGCCAAAGAGATGAACTCTTTTGTGGCAATAATGCAAGACCTCTGCGGCCCAAAGATCCGCATCTCAAAAATTGCTGCCGGATCTGTGACCTTAAAAGATGGTGCAAGCATCAAGATCTCGCACTCAACCGGTCAATTATCAGATGAGCAGGAACTTTTCATCGAGGCACTCGACCCTACTACCTTTGTTCAGCCAGGACAGCAGATTCTGCTGGCTGACGGAGCTCTGGTGCTTGAAGCAAAATCCATATCTCAAAAAGGGGTTGAATGTCGGGTGATCAAGGGTGATGCCCTGCGTTCGAATGCCGGAGTCTGCTTCGTTGGAAGTAAGATTAGTCTAGATGCACTGACAGAAAAAGATATAGACGATTTAAATTGGGGGATTAGAAACGGGATTGACTATGTTGCTCTCTCCTTTGTCAGCTCAGCCCAGGACATTCTGGCTGCAAGGAAAGTTATTGAGCAGAGTAACGGGCACCAAAAAATCATCGCCAAGATCGAAAGACGCACCGCGGTTGAGAAGATCGAGTCGATAATCGAGGTTGCAGACGGAATAATGGTTGCTCGCGGTGACTTAGGCCTTGAGGTCGCATTGGAAAAGCTTCCGATTCTACAAAAATTATTGGTTGAGCGTGCTAACGCCAAAGGCATACCAGTAATTGTGGCGACCGAGATGTTGCAAAGCATGATCACCTCAATCCGCCCGACCCGAGCGGAAGTAGCCGATGTCTCATTGGCCGTACTTAACGGGGCCGATGCGGTCATGCTCTCGGGTGAGACTGCTATTGGCCGCTATCCGGTCGAGGCTGTTGGATATTTAGATCGGATTATTCGTGAAGCCGAACAGCGAAATTACCATATCGATTTTCAAGCAAAATTAAAGGATGTAAACCAAGAATCGATCCCAGATGCGGTAGTTTTCGCTGCCTGCGGCGCTGCAGAGAAATTAAATGCGGCTGCGATTATCGCCTGCACTGAAACCGGAACCTCAGCTCGGCTTACCGCTAAGTATCGCCCACTCCAGCCGCTTTATGGAGCATCTTCGTCCGAGATTACTCTAAGGCGAATGTGCCTATACTGGGGTGTCATCCCGCTACGCTGTGCAGCTACCGTTACCCATCAAGACGAGCTACTCGTGGCGCTAAAAGAAGTTCAAACCAGAGAGAACCTCCCCAACGGTGCTTCCGCTGTAATTACCGGTGGACTTTCAGTAAGAATCCCAGGCGCCACTAGTGTGATGGAAGTAAGACAGATGAACTTCAAATAGCGGCCACCGATAAAGTTTCCCTTGCGAACAAAGTAGGTTGGAGGTAAATCAGGGTCAGTATCCCCTATTGAAGGCTTTCCTATGACTTACTCTGCCTCCGAAAACATGATCGAGATAACTGATGCTGCCCGCGCTTACGGCGTGTCCCGCTCAACCATAGACTGTTTTGTCGAGACAGGATATTTGCGAATTGAGAAAGAGGGTGCAGGAGCTAAGTTTCTAAATAAGAAAAGTTTGGCAGCTGTGTTCGGTGAACCACTGCACGATGCGCTGACTCCAGATATCGTAGAGGATTCTTTAAGTGAGAATCCAGCTGACACTTCGTCCACAATTAACTTAAGTTCAGAGATCCAGGTTGAGAGCATCTCCAGCCCAGCTGAGAGTGCCACAACCATCGCAACACCAGACGGGGTTATCGAAAACGCTGAGGCGCAAAAGTCTGAGAGTGAAATCAGCCTAGAAGCTGAACTGGTGAAATTTAAAAATATCGCCTCGGTGCAAGAACAGATTCTTAAAGTAAGGGACGATCAGATTAAAGAGTTAAAAGAAGAACGTGTTTGGCTTCGCGAAAGATTGGAACGGATGGAACAGTCGGCCCAAAGAGACCAATTACTTCTTCTTGCGAGTAACGAGACCTTAAGAAACATCGTAAGCACAAAGAACCGCTCACCGCTAAGAACAGCTCTCGAATGGTTTGGCTTTGTTGAGCCTAATAAATAAATCTATTCTAAGACTCTGACAGTCTCCTTACTTATCTCGATTACTGCAGGCGTAAA
>CAZJXY010000251.1:0-5825 GCA_964549925.1 uncultured Bdellovibrionales bacterium
GAATCTTCAAAAGGGCCTGCTGTACGCCTTCACCGGAAACGTCACGGGTAATTGAAGGATTTTCCGATTTTCTTGAAATCTTATCAATTTCATCGATATAAACGATTCCACGCTGAGCCTTTTCAACGTCAAAGTCGGCCGCTTGTAGGAGGTTTACAATTATATTCTCTACATCTTCTCCGACATACCCAGCTTCGGTGAGATTTGTCGCATCGGCGATGGTAAATGGAACTTGAAGGATTTTAGCCAGGGTCTGTGCCAAGAGAGTCTTTCCCGAGCCGGTCGGTCCGATCAACATTATATTGGATTTGGTGATCTCGATATCGTTATGCTGCGCACCGGTCTCAATCCTTTTGTAATGATTGTGTACGGCTACTGAGAGAACTTTTTTTGCATACTCCTGGCCAATCACATACTGATCCAGGAAAGCTTTAATTTCTTTAGGTTTAGGAACTTTGGTTGACGGGGTAAAGCTTTCGTCCTGCTCGACCTCTTCTGCGATGATATCGTTACAGAGATCGATACACTCGTCACAAATATACACCGCTGGGCCAGCGATCAGCTTTCTTACTTCCTCCTGACTTTTTTTGCAGAAGGAGCAGACCAAGGTGTTTTTTTCAGTACCTCTACTCACTTAAAAGCCTCCCATCCATCGAGCCTACCCGTAACATTTCGTCTCTTTCTTTAGGATTATAAACCACCCAAATTTCTTAACATAGACCCAAAAAACCCCTGATATTACGACTATTCACGTCCGATCTTCTTCGGTGGCTCCTTTCTTTCCACCACTTGGTCGATCAATCCGTATTCCTGGGCTTCCATTGCAGTCATGAAGAAATCGCGGTCGCTATCCTCTTTCACCTTCTCAACAGGCTTACCGGTGTGTTTCGCCATCAACACGTTCATCTCGTGCTTAACTCGAAGCATCTCTTTGGCATGAATCTCAACATCTGACGCCTGCCCCTGAAATCCTCCCAACGGTTGGTGGATCATTACGCGTGCATGCGGCAGAGCTGAACGTTTACCCTTGGCCCCGGCAGTCAACAAGACCGCTCCCATGCTTGCAGCCTGTCCTACACAAACTGTGGCAACATCTGGCGCGATGTACTGCATCGTGTCGTAAATCGCCATGCCAGATGTTATCTGTCCACCGGGGGAATTTATGTACAGATATATATCCTTCTCTGGATCCTCACTTTCCAAAAATAGGAGTTGAGCGGTAATTACATTTGCAACCTGATCGTCAATCGCAGTACCTAAGAAGATAATTCGATCTTTCAACAATCGAGAGTAGATGTCGTATGAACGCTCACCACGGCCAGTCTGCTCAATCACATACGGCACGTAATAGGTATTTGAGGGGGGCAAATTATCCTTCATAAAAACTCCGCTTATCGACAGAACTTAACACACTCATATAGTAGCGTAGATTATTTAACGCAACCAATAAATATCCATTAATTTCAATATCCCTACTCTGGTAATCGAGGGAAAAGACCGAAAGTTGAGTCTATTCTTCCTTCTTGCCAGCTTTTTTTGCTTTCTTTTTTGGAGCTTCTTTCTCGGCGGAATCCTCCTCCGCACCAGCCTTAGCTGCTTTCATTTTTGGCTTAGCGGCCTTCTCCTCCACTTCCGCCTTCTCCAATTCGGCCTGGGAAACTTCTTCTTTTGAGGCTTTGTTATAAATCAACTCAAGTACTTTGGTTCGAGTCAGATCTAGCAAGATCGACATCAGTCTTTGTCGATCGGAGACCCAAGACTTTAGCTCCTTATCAGAAACACCAGACTGATACATCTCACTGGCCCATTTCTTAAGATCATCCTCGCCAGCTCTTAAATTTTCCTTTTGAGCTATGCGATCCACGATAATTGACGCCTTGGTGCGCTCTAACGCCAGGTCACCCATCTTCTCCCGGAAGGGTTCAATCTGGAATGTTTTCGGGTCGAACGTCTTCGGATCAATTACTCCACTTCGAATCACCAAATTAATAATCTCATCATCAACCATTACTTGTGGAACCTTAAAGTCGTTTCGCTCGATCAGTTGCTTCAATATTTGGCCGTCAGCCTTAGAACGCCGCTGTCTGTCTTTGTCTTTTTCTAGCAACTCGCGCACCTTGACACGCAGCTCGAGCAAAGTTTGAGTATTTTGATCAATCGATTTTGCGAAGTTATCATCAATCTCCGGTAGAAGCTTCTCGTGCAGAGCGGTAAGCGTCACCGTGTAACTTACCTTTTGGGGTGTTTCGCCTTCACCTGATGAGCCGATATCAGTGGAAATTTCTTTAGTTTCACCGATCTTCATCCCTACAATTCCCTGATCCAAGCTTTCAGGCAGCTCCTTCTTTCCTAAGGTAAGCTTTTCGGGTGTGGCTTCATGTGGCTTACCACCATCCATGGAACTGATTACTTTCAGATCGACCACATCGCCTTCCTTTGCTACGTCACGTCCAGGCAAAGGTCGGAACGTTGCCCGAGATTCACGCATTCTTTCCAAAAAATCATCGACTTCGCTGCCAGGGACTTCGATTTTCGCGACCTTAATTTTTAAACTATCGTATCCAGTTATCTCTGGATTCGGATAAAGCACGAAGTCCGCGCTGAACTTAAGATCCTTCCCGTCTCCTTCGGAAGCAATATCAACTTTCGGCTCCCCAACATAATCAAAGGAGTTTTTCTTGACGACATCGCCCAAGCTTGTCGAGATTAGGCGCTGCGTAACTTCCCAGCGCACTCTCTCTCCATGCAATTTAACAATCATATCGCGGGGTGCTTTCCCAGGGCGAAATCCTTTGATCTGAGCGGACGAGGCCACCTTATTGAGTGCCACCTCGATCTCTTTCGATACCGTGTCTGCTGGAATCGAAACAGTAATCTTTTTGGTTACCTCATCGATGTCTTTTACTGCCGAATCAAAATCCATAATTACCGTTCCAATTGTTTATTTGGCCTGTCTACATTTCTGCGTAGCCAAGTACCGACCGCCGAAAAATCTGGCTTGTCTACATCTTGGCGGAGCCAAGTGCAGATTGCTGATATTCCCAGCTTATCTGCATCTTGGTAAAACCAAGTGCAGATTGCCGATATACCCAGCTTATCTGCATCTTGGTAAAACCAAGTGCAGATTGCCGAAATGCTGCTTGGCTTATCTGCATCTTGGCGGAGCCAAGTGCAGATTGCCGAAATGCTGCTTGGCTTATCTGCATCTTGGCGGAGCCAAGTGCAGATTGCCGAAATCGAAATACTGCTTGGCTTATCTGCATCTTGGCGGAGCCAAGTGCAGATTGCCGAAATACTGCCTGCGGAAGGAGGGACTCGAACCCCCAAGCCTTTTGAGCACCAGATTCTAAGTCTGGCGTGTCTACCAGTTCCACCACTTCCGCGAATTTACTGAGAAAGAAACTTTTCAAACTCAGTATGAGCGCTGAGACTACCCGGTTTTAAGAAATAGTGTCAATCTTGGCCAGTGATGAAATTAGAGAAATTCTTGGGGGTTAAAGCCATTTTAGTGCTTCTTCCGGCAGCTGCGCTGCTTCAAGGTTGCAGCACCGCCTTGCCCGATTTACCCCCAAAAGCCCCGCGGATTGTGGATGCCCGAACACCCTCAGAGTCGGATCTATACTCCTGGATGGAGTCTCCAAACTCAGAATTAGTTCTCAGTTACTTGACCGCAGAAAACCGCTACGCGGAATCCTATTTACGACCCGCAGCCTACCAAAAAGACGAGTTATTGCGTGAATTCAAAGCCCACTCAGTCGATGGCACAAGGGGCGAACCAATAGTAGTGGGTGATTTTGAATATTTCCTAGAAGCGGTGCCGGGGAATGCTTTCCCTGACCTATTTCGTAGACCTCTCGGGGAAGAGCATCGCAATGACAAAGAGAAATTGATCGGCCTTCCGCAGGGGATTAACCAGCCTGAGATGAAATTGGTCGCACTAAAGATCAGTCCCGACAACTCTATGCTCGGATATCTAATTTCTACAACGCCTTCCAGCCCGAATATTCTCTACCTCCGAAACCTTAAAACTGGCGCCGTGAAAAAGATTGAGGAGGGAGTGGTAGCTTTTGAGGCCCTAAGCCGTGGGCAGGTTGCATACACCACTATTTCTTCCGATGGCCGAGCAGATCGGTTATTTATCACCTCAATTGATCAGGTCGTGGAAGCTGGAAACAAAGGCCGCCCCCCCACTTTGAGCGAGCCTGATCCTAAGTTTCACCTAAAAATCTCTTCTTCAAAGGACGGTGAGAGTGTATTCGTCTCATCGGCGTCGTTAACCCAAAGTAAACTCTTTTTTTACAGCTCGGCCCACTCCTCCGAGCCGGAACCACTATTAGCGGCTGAACCAGGAGTTAGGCGGGATGGTTACTTCTTTTCCGATCGAGTGATCATCCTCGAAAATCAACCAGGGGGTCAACGGCTCCTTAGATCCAAAAAATCACGGGGCGTAACAAAGGACTGGTTCTTTGAAGAATTTTTCGCGACTAAGTCAGATGAGTCGATTGAAAGTATACAAGCCTTTAAGGATTATTTGGTGCTTCAAATACGATCAGGCTGGCGATCTTACCTTAAAATTTTCTCGGCAAATTTAAACTCCCGTGATTTCTCACCGGCAGAGGATCAAGTTATCAGTTTGTTATCAAACCCCAACTATCAATCTTCAACTCTCAGGTTCAAGCTTAGCTCGCTCAGTCGCCCTACTAAAACTGTTTTGCTCTCCCTGACCGACCTAAAGATACTGCGCTCGGAATCTGCATCTATCAGAGATCTGCCTGGAGACAATGTTATCGAACGTTCCTTTGAGATACCAAGCTCAGATCAAACTCCTATCGGCATGCGTGTGGCAAAGCCAAAAACGCCAAACAATCGCGTAGTGCTGTATACATATGGTTCCTACGGAGATGCCTTCCCGATTGAACTCCAAAGCGAGCGGATCAGCTTGTTCAAAAGAGGCGTGGGCATTGCGGTTTGTGAACCTCGCGGCGGTGGTTTTAGAGGTGAATTATTCAGAGCTGCCGGACGCGGTTTATTGAAAGTGCATGGAGTTCAGGATCTTATAAGTTGCGCTGAGTGGCTGCGCGATAACTATTCGAATCATCCAGCAGAGGTAGTGATCGAGGCGCGGAGCGCTGGTGCAATTTTAGCTGCGGCCGCATTGAACCAGCGTCCGGGGCTTTTTGCTGCCGCTATCTTAGATCGCCCGTTCCTTGATCCGATAAACGTACTATCAAATAAAAGTTTGCCGCTCTCTGCTCGTGATGTGGAGGAATTTGGTGACCCTTTGGTCGCAGCCGAACGTGATACGTTAAATCAAATCTCCCCTTATGCTAATCTTAAGGCTCAGGCATATCCTCCAATTTTGGTGTTGGCGTCATACTTCGACCGAGAGGTGCAGAGTTGGGAAAGCGCGAAGTGGGTTGCAAAATCTAGGGAGCTTAGAACCGACTCCAATCCCCTGCTGCTAATCACCGAGTTCGCTGCTGATCACTCCGGACCGATAGCGAGATATAAGCGCGATCAGGAGACCGCTCTTAAGTATTTGTTTATACTAAACTTATAAACGATTTCATCCCCTACCACCCCAGTCCTCATCTAAACCGTTTAATGGCAAGTCAAAGCAAAACCGCGACGGATTCAACTCTAGCGTTACATCAGAGAGGAGTCGAAGCTGTGCGTTCAGGGGACTTCGACACGGCGATAAGACTACTGACCAAATTAATAAGAAGCGAGGGTACACATCCGGAGTATTTGATCGATCTAGGGAACGCATTCCGCGGCGCCAGTGAAGTTGAAAAATCAATCACCACTTACCGCGCAGCACTGCA
>CAZJXY010000252.1:0-5820 GCA_964549925.1 uncultured Bdellovibrionales bacterium
GATGAACAAGAAGAATTTCTCAAAAAGGTGGGATTTAGCAGCGATCATATTCCCTACAATTCGGACAATCGACGTAATGTCGGTTATTTGATGGCCATAGAGCGAGGATCTGATTTTCTAATATCAATTGATGACGATAACTATTGCAAACAGGAGGAGGATTTTTTTCTAGAGCACTCAGTTGTTTGTCGAGAATCAGCGAAATGGCAAGTGAGGGAATCCGACTCCGGTTGGATAAACATCTGTCGTTTGCTGGAGCTAGAACGAGAAGAGAATGTTTATCCCAGGGGATTCCCGTATTTTGCAAGACATAAGCCGATTCAAGTAAGCGATCGTGAAACTACCGGTCGGGTTATGGTGAATGCTGGATTGTGGCTTCTAGATCCCGATTTAGATGCCATGACCTGGTTAGTAACCCCGAGTAGAGCGAGCGCCTTTAAGGGAGAGTCGTTGTTGTTGGGTCCCAGATCTTGGACTCCCATTAACACCCAAAACTCTGCACTTTGCCGAGAAGCTGTGTTGAGTTACTACTTTGTGCGCATGAACCACCTAATTGACGGGATGCGCATAGATCGATATGGAGATATTTTTAGCGGCTATTTCTGTCAAGCTTGCGTTAAGCATCTAAACGGTCTTGTCAGGGTTGGAACTCCAGTTGCGGATCATCGTCGTAATTCCCATAACTATCTGTATGATGCGGGAAATGAGTTCGCGTGCATTGCGATTCTAGAGGACTTACTCCCCTGGCTTGTAGAACTAAAGCTTTTGGGAGCATCTTTTTTTGAGAGCTACATATCGTTGAGTCACGCACTGGATGAGTTTGCTGCGCACCAAAAGGGCAGGATCTGGAACGACTCAACTCGCCAGTATTTTAGCGAAATGACCGCAACCATGCGCGAATGGGCGGGAGTGGTTAACAAGTTTCTTTAGATCATGTCGGCTTCTGATTCATCCCCGTATATCAGCTTCGTCGTAGTCGCACGCAATGATAATTACGGCGGTGATTTCTTGCAGCGTTTTAGTAATTTTGCCCGCAGCTTGCTCTGGACTATTCGAGAAACGGCGCTGCGGGCTGAACTGATTATTGTCGAGTGGAATCCACCGATAGAACGAAGCAACTTGCGGGAGGCAGTATCCTGGGAAAGTTTCGGATCGGAAGCTGTCCCAGTCAGGATTATACAGGTATCTCCCACTATTCACGCGACTATCTCCAATCCCGGAAAGTTTTTGTTGTTTGAATATCTTGGTAAGAACGTGGGTATTCGGAGAGCTCGTGGCGACTATATCTTGGCGACTAATCCTGATGTACTTTTGAATCTTGAGTTAATGCGGCACCTCGCACGTAGGAAACTCAAGAGAAACTGCTTTTACCGTACGTCGCGATTTGACGTGACTATGCCTGAAGCGGGTCTCCCCATGCCAGAGCTCCTTCAGTATTGCAAGCAAAATATTATTCGCATCAATGGATACTTTGAAAGTTACGAAGGGGAGTGTCGCGGCTTCTCGATTCGGCGAAAGTGGCACGAGATGGAGATATGCTTGCGCTACTTTATTTCTCATTTTCCTTACTTTCCTCCATTCACGAATGCGGCCGGAGATTTTATGTTGATGCATCGTAATTCTTGGGATTCGATACGGGGATACGCTGAATTTGAAACGACCGGCACACGCCACCATCTGGACGGATTAGCGGTTTTGCAGGCAAGGTACTCTGGTCTTCGACAGGTTATTCTGCGGTCACCCTTACGCCTCTATCACCAAGACCATGGGAGGCCGGAAAGTGTAAAACTCTATAGTGAAGTGGCACGAAATTTAGAATCAGAACTGATTCAGAAACGTCAAGTTTGTAGTATCAATACTGAAGATTGGGGGCTTGGTAGCCTAGAGTTGCGGGAAGTGTCTCCGGTGCATAATTGACCTTGTGTAAATTGGAGTGATATTCTCGCAAGCGATTTTTAGCTTAGAACTTTGGAACAAGCATGAAAGTGTCGGTTTTGGGATTAGGCAAACTCGGAGCTCCTTTGGCTGCCGTCCTGGCGGAGAGAGGTCATTCTGTAGTTGGAGTGGACGTAGATCCGAAAGTTGTTGCTGCTATTAGTAATGGCCAGGCACCCGTAAACGAGCCCGGTCTCCAGGATCTGATTTCAAAAAACAAGGAACGCCTTCGAGCCACTCTTGATCTTGAGGCTGCTATCCACGAAAGCGAGCTAACCTTTATCGTTACTCCCACTCCTTCAGGGAATGATGGAATTTTTTCTTTAAAGTATGTTCTTCCGAGTGTAACAGCGATCGGACAGGCTTTGTGTACCAAAAAGAGTTATCACCTGGTGGTACTTACAAGCACTGTCATGCCAGGTGATACGTTCGATTCAATCCTGCCTGCTTTAGAGAAATCCTCGCAAAAGCAAGTGGGGAGAGATTTTGGCCTTTGCTATAATCCAGAGTTTATTGCTCTCGGCAGCGTTTGCCGAGATCTGATGGAGCCAGACTTTGTCCTTATTGGTGAATCTGATTCCAACGCAGGAAGTAAGCTGGCAGAATTCTATAAAACTATTTGCATTAAACAGCCTAAAATTGTGCGTACTAATTTTGTTAACGCCGAGTTAGCCAAACTGTCCGTAAATACATTCGTTACCACAAAGATTTCCTATGCCAACATGTTGGCCGAAATATGTGAAAAATTACCTGGAGCTGATGTCGATGTTGTAACTTCCGCTATTGGGCTGGATAGTAGAATCGGAGCTAAGTATTTAAAGGGCGCACTTGGTTATGGCGGTCCGTGTTTCCCCCGGGACAATATTGCCTTTTCAGCAATTGCCAGGCGGCAAGGAGTCAGAGCGCTTCTTGCTGAAGCGACTGACGCAACAAATCGTGAACAGATCTTTCGTCTTTTGAAAATCGTACTGGAGCGCCATAAATCGGGTTCTACCGTAGGTATTCTTGGCTTGTCGTATAAGCCAGACACCGACGTAATTGATGAATCTCAAGGGGTGGAGTTAGCCCGTCAGCTTACCGCAAGGGCGATTGATACAATAGTTTATGATCCTGCTGCTTTGCATAATTCTAAAAGAGCTTTAGAGGACAGTGTTCAGTACGCTAATTCAGCGGAAGAGTGCATCGTGCGCTGCGATATCGTTGTGGTTGCTACGGCTTGGCCGGCATTTCAACACATACCCCTTGCTTCGTTGACCGCGGGGAATAAAAGACGCACAATAATTGATTGCTGGCGAATTTTTGCACAGACTGAAGTAAAAGAAATGGCTGACTACGTACTCTTGGGTAGAGGTCGATTGCAATGACTCTACAGAAAAAGGCACTGGTAACAGGAGCCGGCGGATTTATTGGACACCATCTTGTCAACGAACTTAAAAGGCTCGGTTATTGGGTACGAGGTGCTGACATCAAGCGCCCCGAGTACGAACCAAGCCGCGCCGATGAATTTGTTGTTATTGATTTGAGACGTTGGGAAAATTGCCTTAGTGTAACGGCCGGTGTAGACGAAGTGTATGCACTTGCTGCTGACATGGGGGGTATGGGTTTCATTTCAACCAATCACGCGCAGATTTTGCACAACAATACCTTAATTAGTGTTCACTCCCTTGAAGCTGCCCATCATCACAAGGTGAAACGTTATTTTTTCTCTTCTTCCGCTTGCATTTATCCTGTACATAAACAGACCACGGAGGATGTCACTGCCCTTAAGGAAGAGGATGCGTATCCTGCCCAACCCGAAGATGCTTACGGCTGGGAGAAGCTCATCACAGAACGACTATGTCGGCATTATCGCGATGATTTTGGGCTACAGACAAAAATTGCGCGCTTTCATAATATTTTTGGACCTCTCGGATCTTGGCATGGAGGAAGAGAGAAGGCGCCGGCTGCTTTGTGCCGAAAGATTGCAACCGCAAAGTTAACAGGCAAGAGCGAAATTGAGATTTGGGGTGATGGAAAACAAACCCGCTCCTTTTGCTTCATCAGTGACTGCGTAGAAGGAATATTGAAATTGATGGCTTCTGATTATTATCACCCCCTAAATCTTGGACAAGACAGGCTAGTTTCTATCAATGAAATGGTGGATATGATCGCTGAAGTTGCGGGTATTGATATAGTCAGAAAGCATATTCCAGGCCCCCAAGGTGTGCGTGGTAGAAATTCCGACAATGCGCGTTTAAAACAAGTTCTAAAATGGACGCCTGTGACTTCACTGGAGGAGGGCTTGAGAAAAACTTACTTCTGGGTTGAGGAGAGAGTACGGGAGCAACTCGCAACTCAAGTCCCCGGGTAGTAGATTCCACGGGTATAGTCCTTATGTCGTCTACACATGACCCTTATTTGAGCATAGTAGTTACCTCGCGTAATGATGACCATGGTGGTGAATTACTTAGGCGGATGCAAATTTTTATTGATGGCATTCTTATACAATGCAAACGTCACGAACTTCGTGCCGAGTTAATCATAGTTGAATGGAACGCCCCTTTGGATCGTCCGCGGCTGGCGGAATCGCTTTCCTGGGCGCACAGCAACAGATTTTGCCCGGTGCGAATTATTGATGTGCCGCATGAAATTCACAAGCGGTTTAAGCATTCGGATAAACTGAATCTTTACCAGATGATTGCCAAAAATGTGGGAATTCGACGTGCAAAGGGTAAATTTATTTTAGCAACAAACATCGATCTTCTTTTTCCGGATGGTCTAATCAAATTTTTGGCTGCTGAAAAACTTCAAGCCGGGGTCAGCTATCGTGTCGACCGCTATGATGTTCCGTCCGGAATACCGGTTCAGCAAGGCCTTGATCGACAACTGCAATTTTGCAGCGATAACGTGTTAAGAATCGCAGCTAGACATGGCAATATTGAAAAGTCTCTATCTTGGAGCGGTTGCACTCAAATTCTAAAAGCACTTAAAACTCTGCTCAAGAACGCATATAAAAAATGGATCAAGCAAGTGATTCTAAATGCCAAAGGCCGCGATCTGTCAGTCGAAAGCCTTCGAAAGTTCAAGCTTCCTGGTTTCGATGTTATACGTTTCGCTGCACCAGTACACACCAATGCTTGCGGTGATTTTACATTACTTTCAAAAGATGATTGGTTTCGTTTGAAGGGCTATCCAGAATTAAAAATGTACTCTCTGCATATCGATTCACTTTTTTGTTATATCGCTTATTTTAGCGGTATTACTGAGGAGTTTCTGACTTATCCGATTTATCATCTTGAGCATCTGAGTGGCTGGACTCCCAAAGCGGAAAGGGATAAAACCATTTACCAGCCTTTAAAGACCAAAGGGATTCCCTGGCTGAGTCCCAGACATATCGAAGCTTGGAACAGTCAGATGTGGGATTTTGGAGCGGTAGATTCGCTCAATGATCACAGATGGGGGGTTCGGGATGAGACATTTCAGGAATCTGTCATTAGCGGAGAAGGTTAATCCAATTGCCACTTGCGTCGATTCTTTGTCTCCAGATCAAGGAGACCTAAGATATGCTAACTATCTTTAGCGCGCCTAAGCCTTTCGTTGGCTCCATCGCAGTTGCGCAGGACAACGCCATACGAAGCTGGTCTCTGCTTGAGCCGCGTCCGCAAATTATTCTGATTGGAGCTGAAGATGGGATAAGAGAGCGAGTTCAAAAATTAGGAATCGAGCATATTGAAAACGTCAAAGTTAATCAGTATGGGACACCCTTGGTTGGCGACATCTTTCATCGTGCGCAAGTCGCCGCGCACCACACTCATTTATGCTATGTCAATACAGATATAATCTTGCTGCCAGATTTTATGCCCCTAATCCGTAATATTATTACACGGCTCGAGAGGTTTGTGTTGG
>CAZJXY010000253.1:0-5774 GCA_964549925.1 uncultured Bdellovibrionales bacterium
TCTGCATTGAGCGAGCAGCTTTCGTATCCACACTTGGTCTCTCTCCGAGTGCTTTAATCCGACCTCAACTACGATAATATTCGGGCGTTCAGTCAGGATTTTACTCCAGGCCTCGCTTGGGGCGGAGCTGAAACTCTTCAATGACAAGCGTGCCGAGAGCGATGGAATATGCAAACGCAGCTGGAAATCAGATGAGCCGATGACCCCGAGGTGAATTTCGGAAAAATTAGTGGTATTCACGCTTAAGTTGGTCCTCCATTATCTAAGAGACTACGAAGGTGCGAAACGGTTGTTCCAAGGCGCGCTGCCGTGACACGATAGTTGTAATCACACAGCTCAAGAGCCCTGGCTGCAAGGAGCGGATCTACATCTTTTTCCCAGTTCGTGTGATCCTCATTCCAGCGCTCAATATTAGACTCGAAGATCGAACGAATATCGTCCTTCGCGTTTAGCCCAATCAACGCGCTCTCGAATACTACTGCTCGAAGTTGCTTAGTCTCGCCAATCCAATCTTGATTGGTTAACCAAAGTAACGTTTCGGCAGAAAGGCTTGGTATCTTTGCGCCAGACAGTTCCTGAACCTCATTAATAAAGCGTTGAATCAAGGGTGCGATGTCTTCCCGCCTCTCCGACAGCGGCTTGATTACTAGGGGTTCGGCACCGCTAAGTCTTGCCCAACTTTTCATGGTCTCGACGCAAGATGTGCAGATTGTAAGAAATGATTTGTTACCTGCGATCCCAGCCGTTCCGAAGCCTGGCCAAATCTGTTTTAACCTTTTTGTGACAAAGTCCAGCAAAAGACCGTTATCAAATTCTACATGATCAAGCGTCAATGAAATGTCCGTGCCGAGAGAGAGAGTTAATTGTCGTTCTGAGCTAAAATTTAATAACTCCTCCAGGCTGTCTTCATAAAGATCATAATCCACAGCACGGTAATATGAGGGACTTTGTCTAGCTCTGAATATTGATTCGGCCAAAGTTGATCGACCTGACCCAGGTCGACCTTGAATAATTGTAATCGGAGATGGATCCAAAGCGCGGGCTTTAGCACGCCGCATTAATTCCAGCGAAGCTTGAGATTGAGCAACTAATGAGTCCAGGCGCGGCAACGCTTTAGCCAAAGATTTTCTGCGAACCTTTTGGGTTCTAAGAACTTCGCATATTTCTTCTACAAGCTGGGAGACCGAGGCTGGGTTTTCAAGTTGGTAGTAGTTGATCGCGCCGGCCTTCATCGCTTGTACTGCTACCGGAACGCTCAACTCGTCGGTAAGAAATATTACTTGCGGTGAAACTTTTAGCTCTGAATTGAGCCGCTCCAGCAAGTCGACTCCCGTGGTTACGTCCCCAAGAAGGTAATCCAGCACTAGGATCTGAGGGGAGGCTTCCTTTATGGTTTCGAACAGCTTTTGACTCGCAGAAATTCGAGACGGTGTTATGTCCCGCTCTTTAAGCTTGTTAAAAAGCGTCTCTGCCGCCCGCAATTTTTCGGGCTCTCTTTCATTTAGAACTATTAAAACCTCAGGATGCATCATATCAATGGGTTACCAGCTATAGCTCATTAGATTAACTTTGTTACATCAGGGATACAGTTAATGAAAGATATCCTTATTGTAGAGGACTCGGCAAAAGATCGGGAGAGGCTTAGTAAGCTCTTTTCGTCTAACGGATACAGCGTAATTGCCTGCGAGAGCGTAAGCCAGGCTGAAGAGTGCTTGGTCGGGGAGCGTTTTCGGTTGGCGATACTCGATATCGGTCTAAGTGACAAGTCCGGCTCATATCTTTTCAATACAATAAAGAATACGGACAAGGTTTCATTTATCGTAATTTTTACCGGAAATCCCTCTATTCATTTAAAACAACGCTTCATAGATGAAGGAGCAGCCGATTACATCGTCAAGGCGTCTCCACAATCTCAAAGCGATAATCTTTTGGCTCGAGTTAAGGATATTATTGGTTCAGCTGGCGCTAGTTCTGTTTCTGGAATGGAGTTGAGCCAGTTTTTAAACCTTTATTTACCGGAAACTTCACGCAAGCTTTTTTTAGACATGGATAATGCCATCCCTCAGTGTCGTAAGTGTGGCTCGCGAAATTACATAATCACGTTTGCACAGAAACCCCAAGTACCCCCTGAGATTCAGGGCTTGGTCGTGTGTGCCGGCTGTGGGGCTCCGATGGACCCTGAGGTGGCTTAAGGAGGAAAGTGGAAGCCGCGGGTACTGAGGATAACACCTTAACTCAAGGGAGCCCCGCGTCTCCCTCTAACTCGACATCGGGCAATCAACCTAACGATCTGCTTTTCGAAGCAGTAAGGAAGGTTGTTACCTCAGAAGTAATTTCAGAATTAGCATGGAGACTTCCGCTCCTATCGTTAACTCTTGCGGCAACTGCGATTGGAAGTGCCATTTTGGATGGTGCTGTTACTCGCCTTTTTGCGGGTTATTGGTTGGCGGTGGCTGGGTTTTACCTAATAAGTTTCGGACTTTTTCTCCAAAAAAATCTCCGTAACGTGTATCTTTTCGCAAGTTGTAGTGCTGTCGCAGCAATCCTGTGGTGGGTGGGATTGCCGCTATTTAACATCGGCTCCGGACGTTTCGCCCAAATGATCTTTGTTTTGTTGGTTCTTTCGATAGCCGGAGTTCCCTGGCCAAAACGTACAAATATTACCCTATTTGCGATCTATATCGCAGTGGCGCTTTCTAGCAGTTTTAGGTGGCCATCGTCCTCGCTCTTTCTTGTGATCACCTTACTGGTCTCGATCTTGGGGTTGCGGATCTCAGCCTTGTCCTTCTTAGGACTAATGTGTCGAGCGACACTGCCGATTCTAGTCAAAGCGTGCGAGTCTTTTTCCAGCGTAATGACGAGTGTCAGGCTTTTAGCTTGGAACATGTGTCTGGTGGCAGATACGCATCGTGCCCTGATTCTGGTCGGACAGTCAAAATGCGAGTTGATGGGAGACGGTCGATTGATTGAGTCTAACGTCGATCAGGTATTCTTACTAGGCCTGCGGCAGCGCTTGGAAAGTAATCATGAGAATGAAGCGATGATCTCGTTTGATCAATTCGGCGAGCAATTTCTGCCTGCCTTTACAGATTGGTTTGGCTCAAAACCGAGGGCTGTTTTTTTTGCTAAATTCGCAGCGGTCTTGGATAATCGTGAGGAGCGTATCACCATAATTCTGCCCTGTATGATGGGGACTAGATTGGCCGGTGCGGCGCGTGTCGCGCGAGCCTTGTCAGTGATGTCATCGGTAATTAGACTATCGCTTGGGGCCACTCGCAGCCGCTTTATCTCATCGGACGTGTTGCGAGCCACTGAACGTGCTGTCTCGGAGAAGGATCAGGACGTAAATCAATTAATTCACTTGGTGAACAACGTAGCTCAGGAGATTTCGATCGGGTGTGACAGCTGTAGGGAGCTTTTATCCGAAAGTGCGTCCGCTACCGCCGAGAAAGCGCGAATTATCGGAGAGATAGAGGGGATCGAAGCGGCCGCTCGAGTATTGTCGGCAGGCGTATCGGACCTCAAGTGGCTCAAGGAGTTGAGCCGTACAAGGGTGGTTGGCAGGGTCGAGAAAGTGGAGTTAGCAACGGTAGTGGAGGAGTTGCACTCGTATGCCAAGTACCGAGCCCTTCGTCGAGGTGAGAAGTTCTATTTAGAAAACCTGGTATCGGATGAACTAGCACTACTAGTGCCAAGCAGAGAGTTCCTTGAGGCTTCACTACGTCTACTGTTGCGCCTCAGCGAGTACAGGATCAAAGAAAGCAAAGGTATTAAGTTGCAGATTCTAAGTGAGGCTGGGAACGTAGTTTTTCGGTTTTGGGATCAGGGAGAGAGCCTTAGTCGAACTAAGCAGCAGCTGCTGCTCGCGGGAGAGGGAGATTACGCCAACTTAGAGCGCGAGGAACATCTGATTAAGGCGGTGGTCAATTTAGCTAAGCTTAGCAAAGGCTCAGCCTCATTTGGCTCGGCAGAGCCAGATTTTTCCAATTGCTTTGAGCTGAAGTTGCCGAGCGCGGAAATACAAAAAGCAACTCAGAAGAGAAAGGATGCCTGGATTCTTTTGGTGGATGATAAGGTTCAAATCACGAGTTTTTATGCTCGTGTAGCGGAAGCCTTGCAGTTAACATACGAAACGGCCGATTCAGTTGACCGAGCTGAAGAGTTGGTTAAGAGTAACGGTTGTCCGCTTTTGGTAATTACCGATATTCAGCTCGGAGAGAGCAGTGGATTAGATTTAGTAAGAAGTTTACGCCGACAATTTGGTAACGCTGTGCCGATTATTGTGGTAAGTGGAAATACTGAACCTGGAATTGCGGAGGCAGTACACAGCTCTGGAGCTACTAAGTATCTAACTAAACCTGTAGGCCGGGGTAAGTTGTTTGCCGAAATTAACGCTATCTTAAGTCAAAAATAATACAGGTCTAAGTTATGAGCGAGGGATTCAAAAACGACAACGAAGACCGATCAGTTGGATCGATCGTAGATCTTGAGGCGCTGTCATCACACAAAGAGGACGAGCGCAGCCGAGTGGTTGAGTTGGCAGTAAGGCTTGCATTTGAATCGAGTCGAGATTCAATTGTACATTCACTTGTAAAAAAGCTTTCAGAAATTCCAGTTGCCGCGGAGAGTGCATCGGATCCGAGTGGCGACCAGGGCAACTGGATCGAGATCGAGTCGATGTCTCGTTTGCGAAGCTTGGTGGGGGGAAGATTTCAGAATTTGAAAGATCGTTGGACTCAGGCCGGATTCCCGCTGCGCGAACATCGAGGGGACAAGGATAAGGGATTTAAGTTAGATGAGCGTGGTTGGTTAGAGCTGGCCAACTGGGTGGCCAAACAGGGGTATGAAGTTCGCCTTAGACCGGACAAACCGGAGTGTCTGTTCGAGATTAGACCTAAGTGACGATCTCTGTAGTTTCAAATAGATAGCGGACTAGACGGCTCCCCTGTGATTTTAACCTGTTGAAACTACGAGCAAATTTTAGAAATTCAATTTTATCGGGGTTTCGTATAGGCCACCAACTTCTTAAACCCAAACCGGGCCATTTTGAATCACATTTATGTAGTACTATATTATAGATAACGGCTCGAACTGACGAATATATCCGTTAAGCTAAGTGTCCTTCTGACTCTTGTGGTGCAGCAGTGCTCGCGAGGGTGCTTTTCGGATGTAGATTGTATTGTGCGGAGAGTCAGCCGTTAGTGGTTTTGGCGGAGACCTTCCCGTGCGCTGAAAATTCTGGTTGAGTTTTCGGAGTTAGGGATTTGGGGCTGAGGGCTTATTGAGTAAAGTTGCCCGGGGCTCTTGGTACCGAAGCTTATGGTTCTTAGAATCTGAGGTTTAAAGATGCTACTTGAAGGTATGGGTAGACAGGAACGGGAGAAAGATTCTTCTGGAGATCCACGTGTACCTGCAGCGATCACTGATACCGGTTGCGAACGCGATCTAAATGAAGATCGTTATGCGGTTATTGAGTCTGCTTCAGGTGTCGCCTGGGTGGTCTGTGATGGTATGGGCGGTGCCATGGGAGGGGAGCTTGCCGCGCAACTTGCGATTGATGCGATTCGGAGAGATCTCGAAAATTTACCTATTCGTCCACCAGCAATTGCAATAAAGAGCGCGTTGCTGGAGGCTAATCGAGTTATAGTGCTACGACGCCAGAACCCGGCATTTTCTGGAATGGGCACAACTGCTGTGGCAGTTTTGTTTAGTGGCAACGAAGTGGCGATCTGTCATGCCGGCGATTCCCGAGCATATTTGATCAGAGACGCAGC
>CAZJXY010000254.1:0-5773 GCA_964549925.1 uncultured Bdellovibrionales bacterium
TTTTGGCTGGTGTGGTCCGATCTCTATCTGAATCTAAGGGCCTTAATATTGTAGCGAAGCCCAGTGATGTAGCACTGGCGATTAGTTGTGATAGGAGACATGCTCGTCAGATGTTAATTAATCTGCTCACTAATGCGATAAAATACACTCCTGATAAAGGCCGAATTGAGCTTTGGGCTGAAAGAGTAGCGGGCAACAGAATCAAAATTTGCGTCAAGGATACAGGTGTTGGAATCGCCGATGGAGATCGCCACAAAGTATTTGCTGCTTTTGAGCGGATAGACAACGCATACTCGATGAATCAGGTTGGGACAGGACTTGGGATGCCACTGACTCGCAAATTGGCCGAGGTCAATGGTGGGAGTATAGATTTTGAATCAAAACTCGGCGAGGGGACGACTTTTTGGCTTACGTTTCCTGCGGTTCAGGCTGAAAACGCGAGACTCGAGGAGAATGCAGAGGAAAGCTTGGAAGTTGACGGGAAGGGGAACCGAATACTACTGGTCGAGCGAGATGAAGGGGAGCGTAACATGGTGTCGAAATACCTCTCGCACATAGGTTTTAGAGTTTTTGGTACGGGCTCGATGTTGGATGCGGTCGAACAGCTTCGCTCAGATGGGGTGGACATCGCTGTGATTGGGAACAACGTAGCCGACAATCCTGACGAGGATATCGTGGCACTAGTTAGAAAAAACGCGAAATCACAAAAACTTCCACTAGTAGTGGTAAGTAGCCGCGCATTTGTATTCGATATTGAGAGATATTTGCGTGCGGGAGTTGACCGCTGTCTGGTAAAGCCGATCAAATTAAAGGACCTAGCTTCAATTTGTAGAAACCTCATTGATGGCACGTACGCGGGAGAGGTAATAGATGGGGATCTGGTTGATGCAAAGCAGAAAGAACAGAAGATGGTTGATGATAAACCAGTTTTCAATACCAGAATGATAAATTTAAGGGATGTTCATTAGCGATTAAGCGATCAAGTCTACGTGCGTGACGGCTTCAGCTGCCTCGTTACTCTTGGCGTCTGCATCGCTACTCTTATCCTCGAGCGCCGACTCTTGCTCATCGGCTTGGTTATTAGAAAGCAGATGTTCTTGAGGCTTCTCCCGTTTGTCGCGTTCTAACACCACCGCATCCTCGGAGAATGTGCCCTTGGCTTTCTTTGCTCTATCCTGTATCGATTGAGGGGCAGGAAGCCCGTTCCAGATCTTTTCAATTTGCATAACAGCCGTCCTTGGCTAATAAATCGAAGATAACTCTCTGCGTTACAACTCGCGGGTAAGTAATTCCTTCTACTTACACATAGATAAGATCGGCGCTGTCTAACTATTCCTTAATGGCAAAATGCGCCAAACTTTGGAGTAAGTTGCTGCATCTTAAAGCTATAGTTGATGGAATTTAAGCCCCAACCCTTAAAGTCAGGTGGCTGAATAGTCGATGATATTTATAGACTTTTTTAATGGTTTTAATAAGTTAGATGGCTAGAGGGGACCGCGAAGTAGCGATTTATCAGGCTTTTGAGGAGTTTCCTCCGGTCGATGTCAGTGCGCCTGAGAAGAACTTACTAAGGGCGCTTTTAGTAACCGCCATGGCAGATGTTAAAAAGAAAGGCCAGGTTAGAAAAAAGGCTCTAGAATACTTTTTCTCCGGCGATCAGCAATATCCCTTCTCTTTCCTACAAGTTTGCGACTATCTAGAGATTGACCCGAAAAGTGTATTGGCAAAAGTAAGAAAATTAGAGAGTTCTAGTAGAGAGCAGGAAACAGAAAGGTAATACACTTTGACCACACCAAAATTAGCCCCTGCCGCATCGGCTGAAAAGTTGGGGCTTGCTCACAAGTATCAACTCAACTCAGAGTCATCTGCTCCGTTGATATTTCTTGTTCACGGTCGGGCTGGGAATCTTGATGTAATGTGGACTTTTAAGCGATGTGTTCCTGCACATTGGAATATTGTTGCCCCTCAGGCTCCCTTAGTTGATCCGATCGGTGGGTTTAGCTGGTGGGTTGTCGGAGACGAAATCCCTAAAAGTGAGACTAAAGCGAACGCAACGACTGCATCGGAAAAACTTTACGCATTTATGCAAAACTCGATCGCTCATTATAAATTATCTCCCAAGTTTGTCGTTGGAGCGGGGTTTTCTCAAGGCTCTGGTGTGCTTTCATGCCTTATTCAAAATCACCCGCAAGTGTTGCGGGGAGTGGGAATTTTGGCAGGATTTACCGTGAAATTAAGTGAAGTTCCGTTGCAGGGGGCTGAGTTACCGGCCGTTTTTTGGGCTCACGGCTCAAAGGATGAGACCATTCCACTTGAACGCGCAAAAAAGGGGGAGGAATTCCTCAAAGCTTTAGGTTTAAGCGTTGAAACCATAGTTGACCCGGTAGGTCATAAAGTCGGGACAAATGGGATGAAAGCTTTTTCAGCTTGGCTACGGAAGCTCGAACTCTGAAATTTCAAAGGAATCGTCAGCTGGTAATTCGGCTTCGTCTTTCTTTATTAATACCCCGAGTAGCTCGCGGTCAAATCCGGTTATTCGTCTTGAGCTGCCGTCACTGTAGGTAATCCTAGTGATAGGCGCCTCGGGTTCGTGATTTAATAATCCGCCGAGGATTGTGCTTTTTGGCACGATAAATTTCTCATCAAATATGAGATCATGCTGCTTTAGAAAGCGTGTCACTTTATCGCAATCATCACAAAAAGATGTCACATAAACAGTGATGTTGCTGATCGAATTTACATTGATCGTGGAGTTGAACCCACGATCAGAACTCTCTTCGGCGCGACGAACCACTTCCACCCGCTCCCAAGGTGCTTCAACGGACTCGGCAAAGCTCTGAGTGATGGGTAGTCGGCCGCCTAGTACGGTGATCGCAAAAATAACACTAAAAGCAGTAGCAACACGTCTTATCATCTATACTAAATGTTATGGGGTGAAGGGGCAGGAGTGTTAATTATCTGAAATCACGTCAGTTTTCACCCAAGGCATGCTCTATCTCTGACGCAGCCAATTGACCCAAAAGTGAATCTAAAGCTTTGGAATTATTGGCCGATCTTACCTATGGCCCAGGGAAATTGGCGACGAATGAGCGAGGAAAGCAACGGATGCTTTTTGTGACATCCATAAAACAGGTACTCTCTAAGAACTTCATTGTGGGGTTGGGGCAGAATACCACCACCGGGAGTATAGTAGACTCGATCCGTGGCGGTGGAAAATCAGATGCTCAGAAGGTAAGCCTTGGACTTCGTCGCGGCGCGGGACTGTACGCTAAAGCAATCGGAAAGCTAAACGCCGTTGGTACGGTTTTGAATACCTCCAAAGCTCTCCTAAACGATCTCTCTGAGATCACGGATAAAATGACTACGATCGTGACTCGGGCGACGAAAGCCTCAACTACTAATTCTACCCGCTCTCGACTTGATCGTGAATTTAAAGGTTTGGTCACGGAATTCAGGGATATTATTGAGAATGCCAAAGTAGACGACAAAGAGATTCTGACCAAAGATGGTTTAATCGAATTTTTTACCAATGTCGGACTAGATCCGGAGAAATCCTCAAAGATTGCGAATGTCTTTGAGAAATTCGTCGTCCCTAAAGAGGAGGATCTTTTCGCTAGTGAAGAGGTCAAAGGAGCTGCCTTAAAGTTGCCAGCAGCGGAGAATGCCCCAACTCCAAGCCCTACATACTTTATGAACCAAGTCACGAATTCCTCTGGTACGATTACGGTCGGCGGAATCATGACAGGTTATAATATCTTCTCTGATACAGCCGATTACTTAAGTCAAAATCCCGATAATACGATTACGCCGTTTATAATGGGTGAGGATGGTAACTTAGTGTCAGTCCCAGGTTCGCCGCAACCGACCAAAGATATCGCGATCCTCGCAGTATCTGAAAATTCTGGGTATTCGATAATTAGAAGTTCAGATGATCTTCTGGGATATAATGCAGGAGGGATAGAAACTCTGTATCTGATGGCTCCTGATGGTACCGTACTTCATCAGCTCAGTGTGGATGACGCGACTGATTTTTCATCAGTTGACATAGCTTATACTCCGGGCGCCGGAAAAATGTACGTGACCTTCGTTAGTAATCAGAATTTGGATGGATCAAGCAATCCGGACCTTGGGAGTGAGGTGTTTTATTACGAAATCCAGGAGAGTAGTTTTGGCTCGGACCCGTCGTCCGATCCACCCGGTCTGGCCCAAATAACGAGCGGTAGCGGTACAGCGGTGAGTGGTGCTGTAAAGATCAGCGAGGATGGGAGCTACATCGCATTTAATTACGTTGATGGCGGGGTGGCTCAGATTAGGATGTATGAACGCGCTACCGGCAATACCGGAACGTTAAATAACGTCTCTCGTGTGGTGGGTTTTTTGGACTCTGATACGATCGTTACCGCTGGAGCTACGCGCTTCAATTACATTAATTACGCCACTCCTGCACTGACGAACAACGTTCTCTACGTCCCAGAAGGCGGAAGTATGCCGGGTACAACACAGGTAGCAGTCTCAGAAAATGGCTATCTCGGCTATTACGCCCCAGGAAATTATAATGTTTACCTCGTGGATGTGAGTGCTGGAAACACAACAGCAGAGACTTTGGTTAAAACTCTTGATTCAACGGATACGGTAGACTACCTCACTATTGCTGCGAATTCAGGTTCCACCGCGGATGTCGGAATATATGGTATTGTTCGTGAATTTGATTCTACCTATGAACAACTTTATCGCATACGAGAAATTCAGGCTAATACCGGAGATGTTCTCTCCAAGCCGACCACTGTCGATAAAATTTTTGACGGGAATATACGACGACGTGAGGACGCATTCCGAACATTAAATGATCTTAAAGCGCTAAAGGATCAGATCAAGGATAACTTAGAAGCGGTCGATGAGGCCTTGGACTATCTTCAACAGAATATCGATCTTGTTCGAGCAACGGGGCTAGCCTTCCTTGATCTATCGGATAAGATTGATACCGACCAGGAAGCTGAGGATGTAGCGCGTTTAGTCGAGCAGGAGATAAGGTTTACCGCACCGGCGGATGCTTTAAAGCACGCTGAGAACCTATCACCAATTGTTGTTGCGGCTTTAGTTAGTACGGACGATAGTTAGTAGGCGAGAACTCGTCTGAATTCTCGGTAGTTGATGTTCGGTTAAATAGTTGTATACTCAGTCACAAAGAGTTTTTCGCTAACTGCATGGTCAAAACCTAATCGGTTTTGGCAGTTTTTGTGACTGTGCATGTTTTGTCTGCGTCAAAAAATGGCTACGCCATTATTTTGCTCGCTCATTTTTGCGGGATTATGGTTCCAGGATCGGTGCTTTCTCAAATTTCAAATGATTGGGGCTCAAATGCAGGGTATGTCGAAGAGCTCTATCGGTTATTCCTGACGGACCCTGACTTAGTAGGGGCATCCTGGGCTGAATATTTTGCAAAGATTGCACCGGCTGTTCACTCGCAACCGCAACGGCAGGCGTTACCAACAGCTTCGGATTTCCGACCGTCTGTAAAAGTCGGCGCACTGGATTCATCCAAACTCGCGCAAGTCTCAAGGCTGGTTGAAGCGTATCGCCACCGTGGACATTTAATCGCTAACGTTTCTCCGCTGAAAAGCTCTTCAGTTCACAAGGAGGTCGCTGAGGATTTGGTTATAGATTATTACGATTTCTCTAATGGAGATTTCTCCTATAATGTGCCCGCCTTCGGGGTGGCCGGAGCTGAGGAGATGCCGCTTTCAGTACTAATTGATTCTTTGCAGAAGATTTA
>CAZJXY010000255.1:0-5753 GCA_964549925.1 uncultured Bdellovibrionales bacterium
GACAGTGCCCATCACCAAGGTCCCACCGGGGCGAATGACTCGTTGAAGCTCCGTAAAAATTGAAGGGTCCTTTGGAAGATGCTCTATTAGCTGTGAGTGAACCACACAGTCAAAACTGTTGTCTCGAAACGGTAAACTCAAAGCTGAGCCGCATACCCTTAACTCGTTTGTTTTTCCCAAAAATCGAAGCTTTTTTGTAGAAGCATCAAAGGCTACAGCATGAGGAAGAGATTGAATTATTCGGCTGCTACCGCAGCCGACATCAAGCACATCTCCACTCTCCCAGTATTTACCCATCAGCGCTTTAATGTTTTTGTAACGTGTGCGCTGCCACCAGCGTTGAATAAGATTCAAACTGTCGTAGGCCCGGTTGTCATAATCGGCTGCGTTTGCGTCGTGCCGCAGAAGCCACATCTTTTTTAAGGTTTTAATGTAAGAGAGTGCAAATGCGAAAAGTCGTGCATGAGATGAGCCCTCTTTACGTTGTTTGTATCTGAGAGGAATCTCTCGTAGATCAAAACCTTCAAGCCGTGCGCGCACCAAAATTTCCTGTAGAATGCTAAAATCTGTGCACTCGTACCGTTCCGGGAAAAGTGTCTCACGGGCATAAAGTCGATAGCCGCTCGAAATATCGGCGACAGGGATGTGAAGAAGACGGGTAAAAACCCTGCTAAGAATAACCGAGAGAATATGCCGATGAAGCGGACCAGCAAATGAGCCCCCTTCCATCCAGCGCGATCCGATCACCACGCAACCTGGAGCGGATTTGCCGATAAGATCCTTAATTAGCGCTGAGTCGTGCGAGCAGTCTCCATCCAAAGTGATCACATACCGTCCGCGTAGAGCCTTAATCCCCTCTACTAAGCCTTGCGCATATCCGCGCGTTGATTGTTGGAATACTTTAGCGCCTGCCTTTGTTGCCAGAGCGACTGTATCATCAGTTGATCCGCCGTCGACCACTACAATCTCGAATGAAAGTCCAAGCTTGTTAAGTTCCGAGCCAACATCGGAAACCACGTGCTCAATATTCCCGGCTTCATTCTGAGCCATGATTAATACTGAGATATGGAGTGGGAATTCACCCAGAGGTTTAACCTGCTCCGATCCGTAGAACATCGGGAAGTTATCTACGATCGGATAACGAGTGCTGCCATTTTCAGTTTCAAGGTAGAATTGATCGGGGGAAAGGCGAAGCGCAGCCTTTGTTTTGGGACATTGGAGCTTCTTAAGTAGACTCGGATTTAGCACGATAAGGATCCTATCTTATGCCTTTTATCCCTGCTCCTCGCAGCATATTCATCATCCCTCCCATCCCCATCTTTGAAACTTGTTTCATCACCTTTCGCATCTCGGTAAATTGCTTCAGAAGTTTATTTAGATCTTCAACCTTGGTTCCAGAACCAGCAGCAATTCTCTTTCTGCGGCTGCCATCTATGATCGCGTGGTTTTGACGCTCTTCAGCGGTCATAGAAAGGATCATCGCCTCTATTCTCTTCATTTCACGATCGACTTCTTCTGAGTTGACCTGCTTTGCAAGTTTACCAAGCCCAGGGATCATGCCCATCAGGGAACCCATGTCACCCATGCGCTTCATCATGCGCATCTGCCCCAAGAAATCCTCGAGCGAGAACTGATTTTTGGCCATCTTCTTTTGAAGATCTATGGTCTCCTCTAAATTTACTTCCTTTACGGCCTTCTCTATAAGTGTAAGCACGTCCCCCATTCCAAGAATTCGGGAGGCCATTCTCTCGGGGTGAAAAACTTCCAGCGCCTCAGATTTTTCACCAACACCAATGAACTTGATTGGTTTTCCGGTGACCTCACGCATCGAAAGCGCCGCACCACCTCGCGCATCACCGTCTAGTTTGGTGAGAATCAATCCATCTATATCCAGTTGAGCGTCAAACCCTTTAGCAACGTTTACCGCCTCCTGCCCGGTCATGGCATCGGCTACCAGCAAAATCTCGTGTGGTTCAACCGCTGCTGATATTTCAGAGAGTTCATTCATCAGCTCAGAGTCAATCTGCAATCGACCGGCGGTATCTATAATTACGGTATCGAACAGATGGCCCGTAGCATACTCAAGAGAAGCCTTTGCAATAATAACCGGGTCATCACTTGGTTTTGAATCATAAACCTCTACTTCTAGATTCTTGCCTAAGGTTTTTAGCTGTTCAATCGCGGCTGGACGGTAGACGTCAGCAGGAACAAGCAGAGGCTTGCGCTTGAAGTCCTGCCTCAACAAGCGAGCCAGCTTTGAAGCTGTTGTAGTCTTCCCCGAGCCTTGCAACCCAATTAGCATTATGATCGTCGGAGGAGATCCGCTAAATTTAATCTCGTTGGACTCCCCTCCTAAGATCTTAATCAACTCTTCATGTACAATTTTAATTACTTGTTGACCGGGGGAGAGGCTTTTTAAAATCTCTTCGCCTTTCGATTTCTCCGCTATGCGCGCACAGAAGTCTTTGACTACTTTGAAATTAACATCGGCTTCGAGCAGCGCAATCCTGATCTCCCTTAGGGCTTGATCAATATCCTTGTCGCTGAGTTTTCCTCGCCCGCGCAGGTTTCTAAAGGTAGATTCTAGCTTAGTTTGTAATGCGTCAAACATTAGATGAGATTAGGAGAGTGGCAGGCGAGAATCAAGAGGGTGCTTACTTTAGTAATCCGGCAGCATTCTCGGTGAACTTGCCCACTGAATTAATGGCTCGCTCTGGATCTTCTCCGATACTCCTGCCCGTAGTATGGGCAAGTTTTAAGGCTTCTTCGACATCTCTTACGGAGACTTCTGATGCCTCTGCATTCTGCAGCGCCACATCGATCTCGTCGGTTACCTCGCGCACATTTTTCGAGACGTGACCTACGGCTTCACGTAAGCGCTTCAGCTGCTCCTCGGCCTGTCTTACCTGTGTGATCGTGCTGATAATCGAGTCCTTGGTCGAGAAATCGATCTGAGCTATGCCAAAAGCCTGCTTCGCATCGTCTGGAAGTACAGCATCTAGAACTTTGCCTAGCTTCTCCTCAATCTCGATACGGATTTCATCACCAGCTAAGGGCTTCACGCCTGAGTCGGTTTTCGTTTGGGCGGTACGCTTTATGGCGTCCACCAGCTCGTTGCCTTCACGCTCCAAGACTTTGCGGCGATCTGGGTTAGTCTGTTCACTCGCGGCTTGTTCGGCGATACCACTTATACTCTCCACGAACTCCGAGATTTTTGAAGTGGACTCTTCGGCCACGTTTACCAATGATATTGCGTCATTTAGTTTGCGCCGCACCGCGCTGTTCTGACTGGTGGAGCGCTTAGGTTCATTTACGGAAACTTTATCTGAGGCAGTATCTAGAGCTACGCTTGAAGCGACTAGAGATGATATTGATGTGCGTGACTCAGACGATGTTGCTGTCTCGGTACGTGACTGTACCTTGCGGCTTGGTGCTAGGTTAGCACCGCCCTCGTTCTTTGGATTAGTCTTTGTTACATCCATGCTATTCACCCATCTCGTCCATGATTCTCGATTGTTAGCGCAACCGAGATTCCCTTGGAGATGGCCTCCTTGGTTTTCTACACGTAATCTAAATATCGGCATCTTTTGCCTGAACTTAATCTTCTGCGGCGGATAATAATGTGGGATTCCCCGACAGATATTTGATTGGGGTAACGAGTATTAGAGGGGGGGACCTCAGTTTTGGCACGAATCCTGCTTTGGATACTTTGTAGACGCGCAGAGTTTCCCCCTGCCGGTTGGTGGTACCTGATTCGGTACCTGATTTTAGGTTTGTGTGCCCTTTTTCGTAGGGTTAATAGGGGGTTATCTACTCTGGGGTCACGTTTCCCCCTTTGCTTCCAATAACATACTTATAAAATGTAGTTGAACTACTGGGAGTTCAATACTGGGGGAAAGTATGTTGTCGCTAAAGAAATTATTATCGCTTTGGGCTGTTTTAACAGTTTTGGCATGGATACCAGCCGTAATCTCGTACATGAGCGGCGGTCAGTTCGAAGTTGGCTCCGGTCTAACCTGGTTAGTAGCAAAGTTTAACTCCCACGTTTAGGGGAGAGATTCCGACCCAATGTCCAGCCTGCTTTAGGTTCAGAGATCTTGAGCCAGCGGCGATCTCTATCAATCACCCGAACCACATCGCCGAGTCTCAATCGGGAAATGACCGGACTGTCAGGAAATGGGGCTGAATGAATAGGGACATTCTGCTCCTCAACTATCCAAAACTCATCTGACGTCGGTGTAATAGAAGTCAAGGCTGGTGTGCTGCTGCTACCAGTGGCGGAATTATAGGCAGGGTCGCCGTGAAATCGGGCCAAGGCTTGAGGCAAGTTACTGCGCAAGTTCTCTAGACGTGCCTCAGAGGATGGGTGGGACGATAGGAACCCAAGCGTGCCGGAGGAAAAGTAAGGGATGTCCTTAATTCGGTCCCAAAATGAGATGGCTGCCTCGGGATTAAAACCGGCTTGCGCCATTAAGTGTAGTCCTATGATATCTGCTTCAAGCTCCTTTCGCTGAGATTCAGGGTTTACTAGTGCTGCTGTTAACGTCTGCTCTACTAAAATTTGTGCGAGTTCAGCCACTAAACCTATCGAGCCTTGCGATGATATAACTGTGCGAGTGACGCTTCCAGCCACACCGGGGATGACCATGGTAGTTTCCTCATCTGGAGTTAGGGTCGGATGATTCGCTAAAACATGCCCCATCTCATGGGCAAGGACGGTCACAAGCTCTTCGTCTCCTCTAACAGCCTTTATTAATCCAGTCCAAACGAAGACATGATTTCCTTTCGTAGCTGCCGCATTTCTAACATCATCTCCCTCAAGCACGAATGTGTGCCACGGTTCACCGCCGGCGCCTGCGGCAACAGCCAATCGATCAACCAGTTCCCGAACTCGATTAATTTCCGCATCGTTGTTTGAAAGGGGGTATTCCTGAGTCAATTCCGTAAGCACCTCGTGTCCATACTGCTCCTGCTCTGAGGTGACAGGCGGTGGTTTAGGAATTTCACCAGCTGGAATCGGTCTACGCTGGCTCGCACAACCGCTTAAAATCGACCCGAATAAAATCAGTGTAAGAAAGAGTTTCACTTAAAAAGCCTTGGTTAAGTACCGAAGATAACTAGTAGGGAGTCGCTTACAGAACAACAAATACTCATCACCCCTATGTTCGATGTGAAAGCAATCCCAGCGATCCTTTCCGAGGGTATTAAGCAGTTCCTGCATCTCAGCGGTTTGGGCCGCAGTAGAAAATCTCTCAATTTTGTATTCGACACCCCAATATTTATCCCACTCGGATTTGGCAACTTCGCCGACGTCTTGTGCCGATGGTGCGCCCCATTTATCGAGCTTTTCTTTGGCAGCATCCAGATTGCCTGAATCGCAACCACACAAGGTAAAAATAAGGCAGATAACCGAACCGATCTGAACTTTCATAATTACTAACTATATTAGAGCTTTATGCTCGAGAAGACCAGCTCCCGGAAGTGCCAAGATGGGTTCAGTTTTCCTAATTTATATGGCATTATCGCGCTCTTATTGGTCCTGCCACGACTGTTTAAGGGATTGCGATTGGAGACTTTTTTGGATGATTCCCGCGAATTTTCAGTTGATTTATTCAGAGCAGCAGATTGAGACTGCAGTAAAGCGAATTGGGCATGAGATTGAAGCCTGGGCCGGGCAGATTTGGAATGACTCGCATACCGATATTGTAGCGGTCCCGGTTTTGCGCGGAGGGATCTTTTTCTTTGCTGATATC
>CAZJXY010000256.1:0-5751 GCA_964549925.1 uncultured Bdellovibrionales bacterium
GAATCCACGAAAGTACTTTGCGCTCAAGCTGCGCGGTGCTTTCTAGTTTCGCCAATGCGAAGTCAAAAGCTGACATGCTTCGGCTAGGAGACCTTCCGATCAATCTAGCCCGTACAATCTCTCAAACTATTGTCGCCCCGCACGGCTCGATGAACACTCAAGAGATTATGTTTTGCATGAACGCATTAATTGACTATAGACGGGTGTACGAATCAGTTGCGCCAAAAATAGATTACTCCGTAAATCTTTCCGGTGAAGTTTTCGGCAGCGGTAAATTCCAGAAGTTTGCAGAAAAGCCGCAACGATTCGAGCGTGCGATGAAAGCGTTTGATCTTGGCAAGCCATCCGAACTAGAAATTGCCCGAAGCGGCGTAGGACGGCTGTATTACTCGGCTCAGCTAGATTACGCACCGCTCACCCTTCCAACCGTTTCGACCAACTCCGGCATGGAGATTCAAAGAGAGTATTCGGTGGAAAGAGATCGAAAGTGGGTCAAGCTTACCTCACCTTTCTCTCTAAAGGTCGGAGAATTAGTTAAAGTTGATCTGTTTTTATCAATCCCAAGCGCCAGGAATTTCGTGGTGGTAGATGATCCTGTTCCATCGGGAATTGAGCCGGTAAATCGGGATTTAGCCACAGCCTCCCAGTTTGACGCTGCTAAAGGAGATGATCTTTTCGATTCAGACTCAATTTGGAAGCGCAAACCTTACTGGTTTGAATTCGGCTCATCCTTCTGGAGTTTTTATCACAAGGAATTGCGAAATGACTTTGTGCGCTTTTATTCAGAGTACCTCCAAGCCGGGGATTATCATTTAAGTTACACCGGGCAAGTTATCGCTCCGGGAGAATTCACCGTACTTCCGGTAAAAGCCTTAGAGATGTACTCAGAGGATGTTTACGGAATGGGAGTAACAGAACAGCTTAACGTCAGGGCAGAATAGTCTGAAGGTGGCGAGAACTAAATTTTATTTATTGCTAATTGCACTCGCCGCGATTGGTCTATATGCCCTCACTCAGTGGAGTTTGCTTCCACTCCCTTCTTCCGTACAAACAGTGGGCGAACTCTCTCGCCCAAAGCTCCTTGATAGAAACGGCACCCCCTTACTAGTCACCTATCAAAATAAGCTAAACCTAACCGATGCCGTTTCTCTGCATGATCTCCCGCTGTTTTTAAAGCAGGCATTTATTTTCTCTGAGGATAAGCGCTTTTATTCACATAACGGAATTGACTGGTCGGCCCGCCTTGCGGCGCTTTGGCAAAATTTAGTCTCACTAAGACAAAAACGGGGAGCCAGCACAATCTCCGAGCAGGTCGTTAGGATCTTACATCCCAGACCCCGCACGGTTTGGTCAAGGTGGCTTGAAGGGTGGGAAGCTAAAATTCTTGAAGGGCGTTTCAGCAAGGGAGAGATCTTAGAATTTTATCTAAACCAGGTCCCTTACTCCGGAAACCGCCGAGGTGTTCAGCAAGCTTCAAATTATTTCTTCGGTCGAGACTTAAGCACACTAAGTAAGAAAGAGATGTTAGCGCTAGTTACCATGGTTCGCGCTCCAAATCGGTTGGACCCAACAAAAAATCCTTCAGAGATTGAAGCTGCAATTGGAAGCTTAAGCGATCGCCTAGCTAAAGCCGGTGAACTCTCTTTAGAAGACTCCGCGGCTGTAAAAGCCGAGGGATTATCTGTCACTGCTTCAAAACTCCCGTTATCTGCTGATCACTTCGTGCGCTTTGCCTTAACTAATCTCCACAGTAGTTCAAGTAACGTTCTTACCACACTCGATGGATCGCTGCAGAGTCGAGTCGAAGAACTGTTAAGCTCCCGACTAAAGGATCTTCAGCGGCGCCGAGTAAATAGCGGAGCTGTGCTCGTTGCAGATCATACGAACGGCGAGATTCTAGCCTGGGTGAACGCCAAAAGTTCCGCATCAGAGCTTCGAGAGTCCCAGATTGATGCGGTTTTAACTCCGCGCCAGCCGGGTTCTACTTTAAAACCCTTCCTTTACGCTCTTGCGCTAAGTAAGGGTTGGACCGCAGCTACAATGATCGATGATTCTCCAATCACTCATAAGGTCGGACGCGGGCTTCATCTTTATAGAAATTATAGCCGCGTAAATTACGGACCGGTGCGCTTAAGAGAGGCCTTGGGAAACTCCTTAAATATTCCAGCCATTCGAACAGCGATGTTTACCGGAAAATCTGAATTCTTAGATTTCTTGCATAAGTTTGGCTTCCAAAGTTTGCGCAAGCACCCGGATTTTTATGGAGAAGGGCTAGCGCTTGGAAACGGTGAAGTAAGCTTACTTGAGTTGGTGCAGGCCTACGCCGCCTTAGCCGAGAAAGGTATGTGGCGTCCGTTTTCATTTCAATTCGATCAGCCAAGCGCTCCGGCCAAAGTGCTCTCGCCGGAGATTAGCTCAATTATATCGGACATATTAACTGACCCCGATGCGCGTGCACTTGAATTCGGCGAGGGTGAGCTTCTGCGTCTTCCGGTTGAGACCGCGATCAAGACCGGAACTTCAACCGACTACACCGATGCCTGGTCAATTGGGTATGACAGTAGATATACAGTCGGGGTTTGGCTGGGGAATTTAGATAGAAAACCTATGAGCGAGGTCTCCGGAGCAAGCGGGGCAGCTTTGATCCTTCGAGCGGTATTTGCCGAGTTAAATCGAGCGGGAGAGACTAAATCAATCTTTCGAAGTCCAAACCTTTCGCAGACTCAGATCTGCGCAAAAACGGGGAAGATTGCGACTAAACAATGTCCGGTAGTACATGAGTGGTTTATCCAGGGCACTGAGCCGGTGGAAGTATGTGCGCTCCACTCCGCGGAATTAAACAGTCAAAATAAGATTGGAACCGAGCGGGCTCCGCATATCGTACTTCCTACTCCCGGTCTTGAAATCGCACTCGATCCTAGAATCCCGGATCGATTTGAGCGATTGGCGCTAAAGCTTGATACAGAAGACCAAGGGGTGAGTTGGATCATGGATGGGAAAGTTTTAACCGACTTAGAAGATCAGCACCTCTGGCAGCCGACTCGAGGGGAGCACACCCTTTTTGCCAAGATAAATCGGGGCGATCAGGTACTGACAACTGAGGTTGTAAAGTTTCGAGTTAGGTGAAAGTTACCTCGCCAATCTTCAGCAATCTCTACTCTTTACGGACAAATGCGCTGCTCATATTTTGCTACGTGCGCCTGAGCAAGATCATACCCGCTTAGATATAAGTTACTTAAATCTTGAATTCATCAAATCTTAAGCCTACTGTTTGGCGTTGAGTTAGTTTTAAACGTTAATATGGAAAAAGGGAGTGACTATGAGATTATTTATTGTTCTTGCTGTAGCGTTAGCAGTGTTTGTAAGCAACGCTCATGCGATGACGAAAGCTGAACTAGATAGCGGAGTAAAAAGCACCCTGCAAAAATGCCTCACAGAAGTTAAAGGTTGTGAGCAAGTGACAAGTAATGCTGCAGGGATTTTGGTTTTTCCTGAGGTAATGAAGGGCGGAATTGGCATTGCAATTGAGAGCGGAAAGGGCGCGCTGATGGAGAACGGAAATATTACCGGATACTATCAGACAAGCTCTGCTTCCCTTGGAGCCACAATTGGCGTTGGGACCAAATCCGTAATCGTTGCGCTTAAAACACCTGAAGAGCTGGCCAAGTTCAAAAAGAGCTCTGGCTGGGAAGCGGGCGCAGAAGCCGGCATAGCCATGCTTGAAAGCGGAGCGGGCGGAACGATCAATACCAATAATATAAAGGAGTCAGTCGTTGGGATCATTTTTGGAGAGACCGGCCTTCTCGCCGATGTATCAATCAAAGGTTCCAAGATTAGTTCACTAGATCCAAAAGAGATCGGTTAATTAGATTCAGTTAAGGTGACAAGGAGTTTTATTCGAGACTCCTTGTCACTACCAAATTTTAATCACTTGAGAAGAGACGTATGGATTTAACCTCGTTGATTGTGTTTTTAGCAATTGGAGCAGTGGCTGGTTGGCTTGCCGGTCAAGTTTTGAAAGGCGGTGGATTTGGCCTATTGGGAAATATTGTCGTTGGAGTTGTTGGCGCAGTAGTCGGCGGACATATTTTTGGATGGCTTGGAATGTCAGCTGGCGGATTGGTTGGATCAATTGTAACGGCAACAGTCGGCGCGATAGCCCTGCTTTACGTGATTCGCTTGGTAAAACGCGCCTAGAGTCCGGTTATCGCAAAAATTGATTTAGAATAGTTCAAACCTGCGGCCCCCGGGACGTACCAGTTGGACTGCAAGTTTTATTAAGCCGCCTTCCTGGATAAGTTGGTGGAGGTGCTACGAGACTGACACAGAGCGCGTGGTATTTCTAGTTATGTAACAGCTCCTCAGCCTTACGTACGGAGATTCAAAACTCTACTCGTAAACCAAAACCCAAAAGTCCCCCATCACATCCTGCTTCACTTCAATTGCTATCGATGGGGCTCGCTTGGAACGCAGTTCAGCGGCAAGATGGCTGGGGACAAAGAGTGCAAGCTTGGGTGTCTGATCGAACTCTTCCCTCAACAAATTAGCGTGGAGGACAAATAATCCCGGCTTTGACGGCGCTTGGGCGAGTTGCGCATTAAATTTTGTGTTCTGCTCAAAATGAACCGCATTTGAGATCAACACTTTGAAGTTTGGATCTTCCTTCCGCATTTTTGAAATCTTTAGCGCTGTAAGGTAGTACTCGCTTGGCGCGGGAGTGGTATAGACAGCGTAGGCATTGTTGTACACAAAAAGGATTAGCCGTGCGACAATTATCCCTCCCAAAAGAAGGTGAAACACTATTCTCAAATTGATCCTGCCAACAGTACCCATCAGAGTAGTTGTATAACGAAAGAAACGATCTAAAAATCCGGCGCTAAGCAACGCGATCCCGACCAGAGCCGGATTTAGGTACCAAAACTGGCGCGAACGCAAGCTGCCGAAAAAAATCAAGGGAAGCAGCGCCCAACACAGCAATAGCGCGATAGCGCTGTTCTCCCTCTCTTTTAGTAAAGTAAAAATTCCAAATCCGATCGCACAGAGAAATAGCTCCGGCGGCAGATACATCTTTTCAATGAAAAGCTGCTGAGAGTAAAAAAACGGAAGATCCACATTGTGATACCCTTCAATAACTCTACCAACCAGCTCATATCCGATAATCGATTGAAGCGCGTCTCGCCTATTCACTATTAGATAGATCAGATGAGCACCCAACATTACAAGCGGAGGGGTGCAGAGCAGCAGCCAACGGATGAAATCGGTCTTCCAAAGTTTGTGTGAAAACTGGCGAAAGTGCCAAACTTTATTTACCAATAAGTAATACACCCCAAAGATCATAAGACCAATAAGACCACCGAAACTCTTTACCAGAGCAGCGCAACCATTTACCACCCCGGCCAGCAGGCAAATTCTGCGGGCGCTTTTCTCTAATTTAAGGCGAAATCCGTAGTAACTTAATAAGAGCGCTAACGAAGAGAGAAAGATCATCCCGCTATCTTGGCTGCAAAAGCGAAAGCCGTGTCGAAAAATGAGCGACTGAGTTGAGTATAGACTAAGGCTGGCAAATATTCCGGCTAGGTTGGAGCCGAAAAAATTTCCTGCGGCAATGAAAATTATCAGGGTTAGAAAAACTCCAAACGCTGCGTCCCAAAAGCGGTAAGCAAAATTAGATTCCCCGAAAATTGATAACGGCAGGTACGTCGCCAACATTTTAAGTGGTGGCTTATTATAATAAAGCTCACTTGAAACTGT
>CAZJXY010000257.1:0-5748 GCA_964549925.1 uncultured Bdellovibrionales bacterium
AACCAAGAGATAGTGATGAGCCCGACTACTCTCCGGCCGTCAATTTGCATTCCTTCAATCACTTTTTCCCGTGGATGATTCTACAAAATGGGACCGAGCATGAAACTTTAAACCACATCGGAAGGCAAGAATTACACGAATACATGGAGAAAAGCTTTGCCGGAGATAGCGCTCTGGAGGAATTTTACGGTCAGTACAACTCTCCAAACCAAGAGAGCAAAATATTAAATTTCCTCCATTTAGAAGAGAGCCGTGCCACCGCCGGATTGTATTTTGGTACTAATGCGCCCGAGTTTGGCACACACGCTGCAGGCCAACTGGTCTCTCTAACCGGGGCCCCGGGAGTATCTGCCGATGATATGGTCCTCACATACTTAACGCACCCGGATACGTATTACGCCACTAATTCGCCCAGCGCTAATCACTCCGGACTCTATCGCACTCCGTTTCAGTGTGCCAACGGGGCCTTACTTGCCACACACACCACTGAAACTCGGGAGGATACCAATACCGGATCTGGCACATCACCGCAGAGCCGTTATGATTTTCGGATTAAGTTACTTACCAAATCCGGAGCGTACTACACCCCTTCTTCAAGTTTAACTTCTGGAATCTCAAAGTCGGTTTCTTGGTGGAGTCCCGACCAATTAACCTCATATTCGGGGAATTTATGGGAGCTGCAACCGGTTGAAGTCGTGGCCAGAACCGAACCTGAGGCGCACGGCTCAGAAATTCAAGCGCCTGAAAAGTTGGTAATGGATGAGCTTGGGGTAACTGAGAGCGAGATTAGAAATTATCTAATTGAAAATGATCTGGCGCTGGTCATCGGTCGAGACGTTACAACTAGGGACGATTTAGATAAGCAGCAGCCGTTTAACTTAAGAGTTACCGGCAGCGAAACAAAAACTACTAAGGGAAATGGAAAACTTTACGATATCTCTGATCTTCAGTTTTTTATCGGTGAGCAAGTAAGAGGTTATGGAATTGGCGATGGCCGAAGGGTTTTGGCGAAATTTTTAAGCGATCTTTCTTATTATAACCCAAACCTTTCTCCGCGAACCGAAGCCGCTATTCCGATTGCCTCGGACGGTTCATGGGCGGCATTCTTACCGGCTAAGCGTGCACTTTCTTGGCAACTAACCGACCCGGATGGGGATGCGGTAGTTAGGGAAAGATACTGGGTTACATTTGCCGCCGGAGAGATTCGGGTATGCGCCTCTTGTCACGGCGCAAATAAACTCGATCAGGCTGGCAATCCACCGCCGCAAAATGAACCGAAAGCATTGAGAACGTTGCTCGAATACTTCAAGGGCCTACCACCTGGCGGTGAATCTTTCGCTATCACCCTTAACAAGGGCAGTAAGATCAAAGCTGCAAAATCAGTCGGTGGCTCAAAACCGGTCGGAATAAATGTAAACGGCTTAAAACCATCAACCTACGGGGCGGAAGTTAAGTTAAAGTTTCGAGTTAACGGGAAAGATTGTCCAGGAAACGGAGTAAACCTAACTTTGGATCAAAATGGCGACGGTGCAACCAAGGTCAAGTCTCTTCCGATAGGAAGTAATGTAAAAAATATCTCGGTTAAAGTCTTACAAAATGAGGTAGAGCGAGGAATAAAGACTTTTCAGGTCAGTTCAAAGGCAAAAAAAGGAAGTCCAGGGAAGTTATGTAAGGTGTTAAATTCAATGTAGTGCAGGCTTAGCGACTAAGCCGCCTTTTTCTGACGCTCCTTAATAGCCTCCGCCAGAAAGATCTTAACTAAAGCTTGATAGGGGACGTCCATCTCTGACCCCATGGCGCGAAGTTCGTTTAGTAAATCAGAGGGCAAGCGAATCGAGACCACTTGAGTTGGTGGCGTAGGTGGCAATTCAATACCCAGTTCCTCGAAGGATAGGCGCCGGCTCTGGTCAATAATTGTTGAAGTATCTCTCGTATCGTAGTCGGAGATCTCTCTTAGCTTTAAGCTTTGCCTTTTCTTAGCACCCTTTTTATCTCTTTTCATATATTTCACGCTCCTTACGTGATGATGGCCGCGCTGTGATTATTCTGATCCTACCATTCCTTATTGTAAAACCGATCATTAACACTCTATTTTCAGAACTCTTGGCATACAGGATTAAGCGCTTTTCTTTAGGGATTGAGTGCTTTACGTCTGCGAATAATTTATAGCCTGAATCATAGAAAGCGCTTTCAGCCTCTAATTGAGAGACTCCATGCTTAAGTTCATTTTTTTGTATATTCCACTGATCCCAATCAAAAATACTCTTACTGGCCACTAAGATATAGAATAGCAGTTAAATACTGTAGTGTCCAACACTACAGTAAAACGCGCTAACATATTGATATACTTACGCAAATAATACAATCGATTCCTTGATAGTAGCGCTACAGGGTAAGCAGCATCGGCAGATCTAACGCGGACTGATACTCATTCACCTTGCCTAAGGTAGAATTGAGGTAGCACCATCAGCAGGAGCCCTACTCCACCCCGTACTCTTGAACTTTAGCGATCAGATTAGACCTAGAAATTCCCAACTCGCGCGCAGCTTCGCTTTTATTACCGTCGGTTCGCGCCAGCGCCGCGATAATCATCTCCTTTTCCAAAGCCTCAACTGCATCTTTCAATTTCCCATCGAGCCTTCTACCAGATCCAGTTGCATCAGCGGCGGGCGATAGAATATGCGGGGAGAGTACTTCTTTCTCAATCTGTCCCTCTTTTGCGCTCAAAATTACGGCGCGCTCAATCTCATTTTGAAGTTCACGAATATTTCCGGGCCATGCATAATTTAGTAACACTTTTAGCGCGTCGTCACTCAAACGCTTCTTTGCACCAGCGGATTTGGCAGCAATCTGAGTTAAAAAATGCTCGATCAAGACCGGGATGTCTTCGGCTCTCTCTCTGAGTGCCGGGAGATGAATGTTTACCACACTGACCCGATAAAACAGGTCTTCACGGAAAGTTCCTAGCTTTACCATCTCCCTTAGATCTCTATTGGTTGCTGCGATTACGCGCACATCTACTTTCTTTTGCTTAGTGCCGCCAACCGGCATAAACGTTCCGTCTTGCAACACTCGAAGTAACTTTACCTGAAGTCCGGCGCTCATTTCACCAAGTTCATCTAGAAAGAAGGTACCGCCGTCTGCAACTTCAAACAGCCCTTGTTTATCCCGATTAGCCCCGGTAAATGCGCCCTTTACGTGACCAAAGAGTTCGGATTCCAACAGATTCTCATTAAAGGCCGAACAGTTTTGCACTACAAAGGCTTTATCTCGTCTTGGACTATGAAAATGGATCGCCTTAGCAACTAGTTCTTTCCCTGTTCCAGTTGGTCCCGAAATCAAAACAGCCGCGCTTGCATCGGTCACCTTCTCGATCAAATCGTAGACGCGCTGCATTACCGAGCTTCCGCCAATAATATTGCGGAAGTTATAACGCTCTCCAGCTTCTGCCCTTAGAGTTTGATTCTCTTTACTGGAAATCTCCAATTCCTGATAAAGCGATTTTAAACGCAGCATTGCTCGGACACGCGCGATCAGCTCATCCTTTTCATACGGTTTAAGAATGTAGTTATCTGCCCCTTTTTCAAGTCCCTGAATGATATCTTCCAAGGAGCTTTGCGCAGTTAGGAGCGCGACCGGGACGTAACGCAAGTGTGGATCGGCTTTGATCCGCGTTACCAAATCAAAACCGGAAAGCTTCGGCATCACTACGTCAATTAGCGCAAGATCCGGCGGGGTCTTAACTAATTTAGACCAAGCCTCCTCGCCATTTGTAGCGGTAAAAACAGAGTAACCAGCGTTTTGAAGTAATTTTTGGAGCGCAAAAAGTTGATCTTCATCGTCATCGACAGCAAGGATCGTAGCACTATGGTTAAGATACTCTGTCACAGAGAATTTTTCCTTAACAGCGTAGTCAAAACCTAAACGGTTTTGACCGATTTTTGTGACAGAGTATGTCTTTTCTACGGCAAAAAGTGGCTCCGCCACTATTTTGCTCGCCCAGTGAATATGAGTTTTGCCCGCAAAACTCATATTCACTGGGTATATCTCTTGTCACATGTTTCAAAAGCTATTTGCCGTAACGCCTAATCTGAAGATCCGCCCTTCATCATATCGAGGAAGTCCTTATTGGTCTTAGAATCTCTCATCTTACTTATCAACCATTCCATTGCATCAATTGGATTAAGTGGTGAGAGTACTTTTCTAAGTAACCAAATCTTTTGCAGATCTGCCTCCTTTATCAGTAACTCTTCTTTTCTGGTTGCTGACTTATTAATATCGATCGCAGGAAACACGCGCCGCTCAGACAGTTTACGATCGAGCACTAATTCCATGTTACCAGTACCCTTAAATTCTTCGAAGATAACTTCGTCCATTCTTGATCCGGTTTCAATCAAGGCCGTTCCGATGATGGTCAAGCTTCCGCCTTCTTCGATATTCCTTGCGGCACCAAAGAAGCGCTTCGGCTTATGCAACGCATTAGAGTCCACACCGCCTGATAAAATCTTACCGCTGGCTGGAACGACTGCGTTATAAGCGCGCGCCAAACGGGTAATAGAGTCTAATAAGATCACTACATCTTTTTTGTGCTTAACCAACCTCTTGGCTTTCTCGATTACCATCTCAGCTACTTGAACGTGTCTCGTGGCAGGTTCATCAAAGGTGGAGCTAACTACCTCGCCCCGGACTGAACGCTGCATATCCGTTACTTCTTCCGGACGCTCATCAATTAAAAGCACCATGAGCACAACTTCGGGATGATTTTCTGTGATCGAGTTTGCGATTTTTTGAAGAAGGATTGTCTTACCAGCTTTTGGCGGAGCTACGATCAATGCCCGCTGACCCTTTCCGATCGGGCAGAATAGATCGATAATTCGAGCGGATAGATCTCCGGCTTTTACTTCCATTTTTAAGTGTTCTTCCGGATAGAGCGGAGTTAAGTCATCAAAGTTTAACTTGCTCTTTAAAGCTTCGGTTGTATCGTGATTGACGCTATTTACTTTCAATAGAGCAAAATAACGCTCGCCTTCTTTAGGCGGACGAATCTGCCCCTCGATTGTATCTCCGGTCTTTAATCCGAAGCGGCGGATCTGGGCAGGTGAGACATAAATATCGTCTGAGCCAGGCAGATAGTTATAATCAGGAGAGCGCAGAAATCCGAACCCATCCGGAAGGATCTCTAAAACACCTTCCGCGTGAATCATACCGTTTGAGTCGGACTGGGTCGTCAAAATGCTAAAGATTAGCTCTTGCCGCGGCAGCGCGTTTGCGCCTTCAATTTTTAAGTTGTTGGCAATCTTTGTGAGTTCGGATGGATGAAGACGCTTTAAGGCGTTTAAGTTCATCTCCCCATCAAACTCGACCTTTATGCTCTCTGCTTTTCCGTTTTCTTGCTTTGCTGCGGCTTCGCCTTTCATATTAATGTCACTATTGATGTGCCCCCGAAAAGGAGGGCTAGAATTAAAAAATTTAAGGGATCTTTAGATTTCGATAAGTTTGATAAAAAATTTTCCGATTTGCCGAAGGCTTTACCAGTTGAGGCCGAATCTCGGCTAAAACGCTCTAACTCGTAAATCTATGAAGTCGGAAATTTCCAGTAAGATAAGATACTTATACTGGAGTTATAGGCTCATACTAACGCCTAATTCTTATATCGTCAACCCTCCCGAATCAATTAAATGGATATTTTACCCCTCTCTTCGACCGTTTTAGCGCTTACTTCACGCAGGTATCTGGGGGAAATCGCAG
>CAZJXY010000258.1:0-5738 GCA_964549925.1 uncultured Bdellovibrionales bacterium
TTTCAACGTACGAGTTTAAATTTAAGCGTTGAACTAGGTCGCCGAAACCGTGCTTCACCATTACGCGCAAGATCTCTCCGACTCGCTGCAAGTTTCGAAAGTACTGGGGGATCTTTAGGACTTTTGCGTATGCCATCTGGCTATATGTTAATCTAAAACCCTCCTAAATTCATCACCTGGTCACAGTTCACTTCGAGCTAAGCGATTAAACTGCGAATAACTTACTTTGCCGACCCCTGAGGGGTCGATTTGCGGGGCAAATCGGGGGTGAAAACGACTAAGCGTTCACACAAATTAGCCAGGGCGCGATCAGCGCCCTGACAATGAAAAGTCGAGGTCTGATGTTTTCACTAGGTTTTTCGTATTGATACACCTCGTGAACGCTTTGATCATTTGACCGCTCCGATTCTTCAGCGTAATGTAGGCGCTGTGACACTCGAACTAGTCTCCAGTTTTGATAAAATCATTGCAGATTTAGGCACTCGACTCTCTCGCCCTTATGCGGAGCTTGAGCCGGATATTTTGAGTGGGCTTTCAACTCAAACGGTCGTTATCGATAAAAAAGAGATTAAATCTCTAACTGTCTCCTCACTTTTTATATTGGCCGTCTGCGAGAATTTTTTTCAAACGCTTAAACAGGCGGACTCTAGCGCCGGCCTCCAGCTTTCTCCGGCACAGCCAAATTCGTATAAACTCGTGGACCACTGGGGTGAGTGCTTGGCCGTAAAGGCTCAACTGGCCCAGTTGGTTCATGATGGCGGCAAGGGCTCCCAAGTAGGAAGTAGTTTTATTTCAGCTAGGACCGGAGCTTTTCTGATTGGAATCATGGAATTACTCCTCCATCTTTGGCGGGATCTCTCGACACTTACGGTGCTATCTGGGCGAGATCAGGAGCTATTTCAGTCGGCCCGAACACTTCTACTGGATATGGGGTCGACTCAATCAAAGCACGCGATTCAACGCCATCTGAGTTCAATTTAGCCCCCTGGATCTATTGACCTTTCAGCTAGTTGTGCTATTTTCCGACGCTCTTAATTTCCTTGGAATTTTGTCGTGAAAAGTTATCAGCAAACAGAGGCAGAGGCTTTAAGTGGCCGAAAATGGTTGGTTGTGGATGCTGCAGGTGTCCCAGTCGGGCGGCTTGCATCCCAGGTCGTCGGTCTCCTTAAGGGGAAGCATCGACCGACGTATACCCGCCATGTCGATGGTGGAGATTTCGTCGTGGTGGTTAACGCTTCAAAAGTTAAACTCACCGGGGCGAAGGGCGAGACTAAAAAGTATATCTGGCACTCCGAGTATCTCGGCGGACGGAAGGAGAAATCCGGTCAAGAGATGTTGGAGAAGCACCCTGATAGAGTGGTAAAGCTTGCCGTTCGCGGGATGCTGCCGCGTGGACCGCTGGGATTCCAATTGTTAAAGAAGCTAAAGGTCTTCGCAGGTGATACCCACACTCACTCTGCTCAAACACCAGCTAGTCACCAATTAAAATTTACCCGTTAATTTTTTTGAATTAGGCGCTTAGGAGTTATGGCCAAAGTTGATATTCGTAATGCTACAGGTCGAAGGAAGACTTCAGTAGCGAGAGTTTATTTAAAGGCTGGGAAAGGCGAGATCGTGGTGAATGGCAAGCCTTATGATAAATACTTCGGCCGCGCCACTCTGCAGATGATCGTTCGTCGCCCACTTGAAGTCGTTGGGATGAGAGAAAAGTACGACGTAAATGTATTCGTTAATGGCGGTGGAATCTCAGGTCAGGCCGGCGCTGTAAGGCACGGAATCTCTCGAGCGCTACTTGAGTTTGATACAGATTACCGCTCCAAGTTAAAGCGGGTTGGTCTTCTCACTCGAGATTCTCGTGCGGTTGAACGTAAGAAATACGGCCACCACAAAGCAAGAAAGAGTGTTCAGTACTCGAAGCGGTAACCGTCCAGATTTTGGCAATGAGTTATTAGATCGCCCGGTCAGGCGATTCTTTATTAAATTCCAGCAGCAATTCGTAAGATTCTTTGGCGTTCGGTGCATCGATAATCGATTTAATCAAGTCCTGGCAATCGGAGACATTCGTTTTAGTAATGGCCTGGTGAACCTCTGGAGCATGGATAAATGGAATGCTAAAGCTAGTAACACCTATTCCAGAAAACAAGTTAACATTAATCGGTTCTGAAGCTGCATTACCACAAGCACTCAACGCTTTACCGTACCTTCTGGCTGCTTCTCCAGAGATTGCTAGTACTTCAACGTTAGCCGGGTGATGAAGTGTGGCGTTATGCGAGACAATCTCATTGTCGCGATCAGACGCTGTCATGTATTGAATTAGATCGTTTGTTCCATAAGACACACCATCCGGGCCGCGCGGATGAGAAACCATGCTCTCTGTCATTACGCATGCCGCAGGGGTCTCCACCATTACCCATAATTCAATTTTCGGCTTGGAGTTGATAATTCCACGGCGGGTAAGTTCATCCACCTCGTTGTCAAAGATATCCACAAATTTCAGCCATTCACTGCGATCATTAATCATCGGGACCAAAACCCGTGGAGTAATCTCAAGTCTCTTGGCCTCTTCTAGTTCATAAACGGCGGTAACAATGGCGCGAATTTGTGAACGGAGATCCTCTTCTCTTACGAAACTCAAACGCGCTCCGCGGAGCCCTAGTTTATCATGAACATCCTCAGCGGTTGCTGATGCAGATTTATCGGCTCCTTCATCAAAGGTTCGAATGGTGGCGTCGCCTCTTGTGCGAGAAAGTACAGTCTTATACTGCTGATGCTGGTACGTTTCGAAAGCAGCTTGATATTCTAGTTCGTCTTTGAACTCTCGATTCGGCTTCCAATTAATCCTTAAAAATTCGGTACGAAATAGCCCCACCCCGGTAATTCCAGATGCGCTAATCTCCGCCATAGCTAGAGCATCATCTAAATTCGCTACAATCCTAAAAGCTGTTCCGTCTTTTGACTTAAGATTAGGATCGATCTTTGAATTTTGAGAAAGCGATGCGCGCCACTCCTTCTCGCGAAGTTTCACTTCAGCGATTAAAGCTTCCGAAGGGTTTGTTATTATCTGCTCGCGATATGAGTTTAGCACTAGCATCTCACCAGATTCTACCTCATTGACTAACCCTCTTCGAATAAGCAGTGGAATTCGAAGCTCCCGCGCAATCATCGCTAAATGTGAGCTTACTCCCCCTTGGCTGACTACTATGCCCTTTACATGTTCTCGATCTAGACTACCTAGCACTCTAAGCGGGAGATTATCGCAAACTATTATGGTGTCACGATCGAGATTAGAAAGATCAGTTCCTTTTACCCCATTCATTATCTCAATCACGCGTTTCCCGGCGTTCCGAACAATATCTGGAAAATCACGACTCTCAGGGAACTGCTCATAAAGTTTTCCGACTTCATTGAATGTCGTGGAAACAATCGCTTCAGCGGAAAGTTTACTTTCGTAAAGGGCCTGATTGATCTTCGTTGTAAGCATTGGGTCAGATAGCGTTGTGCTGATCATCGCAAAGATCTGGCGGTTTTTCTCACTTAAGCCCTGATTTTGACTTCTTGCGTGATACTCCTCCTTAGTAGCCTTAATCGCTTCAAATATCCGACCGGATTCATGCTCTGCCGAGCTCCCCACTTGACGCTCCTTCGACCAATTAACTTCAGCATCCCGATATACCAAAGCTTCCCCAACTCCCTCTCCGGGGGCGAGCGCCTTAATCCGCGGAACGAAAGGCCCGATCTTTCTATTTACAAACCTTGATTCACTTAAGTGAACCGGAGTGACTCTTTCATCTTCGGACGAATGCTCGCTATCAAGCGCCTGATCGGGAGATTCTTTGGAAGCGGTTTTCGGCGGAACCTTCAATTCCGGGAGCCTTGCTAGAAAACCTTCATAGATGTTCCAAGCTTCTTCAGCAGTGTGGCATTCAGACATCTTCCTAACTATCTCGATACATTCCCTCACATTTAGGCGGTTTATCTGATAGTTAATCTGTCCCTCATGCCGCGCAGGAATGCTTAGTTTTTTTATTTCCAATCCGGCAAATAGAGGAGTAAAGACGGGATCCGATGCATAGGCGCCAGCTACGACGATTTCCTTATCATTTTCCAAAGCGCCGGATACGGCTCGGATTAGGAATTTTAAGACTGCCGGGTGGTAGGGGACTGCGTTATGGCCAACCACGTTATTATCTCTATCGATTGCCAGAACGTTTTGAACTAGCTCCTCTAACTTTAAGTAGATTAAGTCCGCCCCTTGATCGTCTAAGGTCAATGAGAAGGTACTTAATGCCGCGACTGGGGTATCAATACCAGCCCCGATCGCTATCTGCGGTCGTCTAGTGATGATCTCGGCCCGATAAAGTCCCTCTAGCTCTTCATTAAGGATTGATTTGGCTTTGGCCAATTCATCTGTATCGTTTATCCTCGGGAATAATACGCGCGCCTCACCGTATTCCGCTGCTGCACGAACAATAGCCCTTAACTGTGCTCTAAATTCAGCTTCACGTTCAAAGCTTTGGAGGATCCCACGGGTGCCTAACTTGCCGTCATGTTCCAGCTTAAGTTCAGAAGCTAAAACCCGATCGGCACCTTCATCAGAGGTTTGAAATGTAACTTTACCCTGGGTAGCTTTGAGTGCCGCAATGTATCTTTCATAGTGAACTTGTTCAAGCGAAGCGAGATACAATTCTTCAGTGTCATTGATCAAACGTGCATGGTCTTCGTAATTAATCCATTCCGTATGGTAAATTCCGATCTCGTTAATCGGAGAGCGCTCAATAGTTTTTAAACCATGGCGTCTCGCTAGGGTGGCTGTGATTTCAAATTTCTCTCCGTCAGCGGAGATTGACGCGCGTTCACTCAGCGAGAGCGAATGGGTCATAGGATCGCGTGCCTTTTGAAGTCGTTTGTGCTCTTCAATTCGGTCTGGGTGCGGATTGATTCTTGCTCTCGATCTATATCCGTCAATTAGAATCGTATTTCCATTCCTTGCTGTTCTGGTGATCGACTCTAAATCGTCAACAAGCAGCGGGATGTTTTGTTCCCGACATAATTGAGTGAGTCTATCTGAGAGGCCAGACGGTGCAGCAACTACGCCCCTGATTCTCTCTCCGCCGAGAGAAAGATAATCGATCGGAAGAAGGGAATTTGTCACCAATATTTGATCTTCCGCGTGCACAGGAGACGGGGTTGAAAGTGACCCAAGTTCTAGTTCCCGTTGTAACCACTGACCTAGGTCTTCAAAATCTTTGACGCGATACGGCGAGGTTGCGGAGAGTTCAGGCTTTCGCTCTTCCCATACGGCCGACGAAGCTTGTTTCGCTCCCAATTTTTCCGTATCAATCTTTTGACTAATCAGCTGAGAAATGGTGGGGTCGTTTAAGGTAGTCGAATACCTCATCAAAAGCGCTTGAGCTTTTGGAGGCAGCTCAGATTTTAGAAGATCCTCAAGGTGAGTCGCCATTCTCGCTATCGCGGCCCTTACTCTTGCCGATTCCTTGAGAGGATCCTGACTAACGGAAGCTTCCGGATTGGCTGTTTCTTCAAAATTCGAGCTAAGTTTTAAGATCCGTCCGAAAGCCTTCCCGGGATGGAGTACGTGTCCGGCGTGTACGGATTCTGGAATTACCGGCTCTCGGGCTAGGCGACTTGGCACCTCAATGGGAGCCGAGAGGTCTGCGCCAGTGAGACCCGATAGATTAGATTTTGCTCCTCCAAATCCGGCACTATCCATGTCGAGA
>CAZJXY010000259.1:0-5710 GCA_964549925.1 uncultured Bdellovibrionales bacterium
TGAGATTTCGGCCATTAGTTCTTATGTAGAAGTTAGTGAGCCTAGCGCCTTGCTATACACAGGCATTGGTTTGATGCTGGTTGGTTTTGCCTTCAAAATCGGTGCGGTGCCTTTTCATTTTTGGGCCCCGGATGTTTATCAAGGAGCGCCGACATCGGTCACTGGGTTTATGGCCTGTGTAGTGAAATCTGCAGCCGTTGCGGCGTTACTCAGAGGTATGTGGGGCATGTTTTCTGAACCAGAGGTGTTCGCCGCTTGGTCAGACGCGGTCTGGGTGATGGCGTTTCTTACTATGACCGTCGGAAATCTCTCTGCGTTAAGACAAAGAAGCCTAAAGCGTATGTTAGCTTTTTCTAGTATCGCTCACGTCGGTTATATATTGGTCGCGTTTTTGGCGCCTGAGTATGATGGTGGTGCTGCGATTCTGTTCTACTTAGTGGCATACACGGTGATGACACTTGGAGCATTCGGCGTGGTTATGGCAGTTTCGTCTCGTTACACCGCTGAAAGGGACCCAGATGATATCGCTCGCTTTAGGGGATTGGGGTGGTCTCGGCCGCTGCTTGGATTTGCGATGGCGCTATTTATGTTTTCTTTGGCAGGACTGCCTCCAGGGTTAGCGGGACTGTTTGGAAAGTTCTACTTGTTCAACGCGGCAATTAAGGCTGATTACGTTGGAATAGTTATCGTTGGAGTCTTAAACTCGGCGGTCTCTTGTTACTACTATTTGCGAGTTTTAGTTACGATGTACTTTGAAGATGGGGAAGAGGCAAAGGCTGCTCCATCGGCGATTGGGTTTCCCCTAGCTTCGGCCTTGGCGGTCTGTTCGATTTTAACTGTTACCATAGGGATATTTTCGGCGCAGCTCTACGGATTTGCGGCGTGGGCCGCCCAGGTACTTTAGAACGTATCTATGTTTAACTTTGGAGACAAGACCAATCGCACTCTTGCTGGTGCGCCGTACCAGGTTAAATTCACTAAACGTCGTAAAGGCGGAGGTGGGACTCTTCGCATCTCCGTTCGAGTAAATTCACGTGCCGAATTTAAAATTACTAAAGAATCAGTAGTCGCTAAATTAGGAAAGGCGATTGGACTTGCGGTTGAGTTGCAATCCGGTGACCCTCAGTTTGATAAAGCTTTTTACCTCTGCACTGATAGCCCAAAGTTTACCTCTAATCTTTTGCAGAATCCTGAGGTAAGAGGAAATATTGCTAAGTTACTTGGCGGGGAGTTTCACACCTTACGCCACGACGGATCGGAGCTTTTTACCACGCTATTAAGTGGTAGTAGTGCAGTACAAAATGATACTGCGCTGATTCATGCTGCGGTCGAATCTCTGAATCGAATAGCGGCTGAAATCTCTAAAACCCGTTCTCTAGGAGAGGATCATTTACTCTCTAGTTCGACTAAACGTACGATAGTAAATTCCATATGTGCTGCGGTTGTTTTACTTGGAATAGTCTTTATTGTTTGGGGCAGTAATTCTTATGAGCCGGTATCGAGTAGCGCAGTGTGGCTCGGCGCGTTTCCAGCGGTATCGATACTCTTAGTGAGCTCGTTGGTTGGAATGTTCCTTTTTGTTCGTGGTCGCTCATCCTCGACCAGTGAGTTCTTACGATTTTTCGCGTGTGCGCTGCTAGGGATCCCGATGTGTGGATACGGAATTACGACGATTATTAACGGACGTGGGGATAGTGGTGAGGCGCGAGTCTACACCCAAGTGATATCAGACCGCTACACCACCAAGAGTAAAAAGAAAGGCACCAAGTATCATATTCGGTACAACTCCTGGCATCGCGAGGACGGGGCGTTAACCCGCACTGTGTCGCAGCAGCAGTATAATAGTATCTCCCCGGGCCGTTCGAGCATCCAGTTCTCAATTAAGCCGGGAACTCTCGGCTACGAATGGATCGAGTCGTACAAAATCATTCCGTAAGGATTGTTCTATGAGCGCGGAGATAAACTCTCTTACTCGTCAGCCATGAAGTTAACTTGGGTAAGATCGCCAAGTATGGCGTAAACTCTCATAGTATCTGTCGCTTCAAGCGCCGGAAGAGAACTTCCGCCGCACGATCCAAATTGATTTTGAACGGAGTTGGTGCCTTTTTGGCGAATCTTTAGATCATATTTGCGCTCATCACCAGAATCATCCAAATCATCTCCATCATCACTCACCCCTCGATAAGTAAGTGCACAATCGTCAATTATTGTATCAGCAATTGAATCCGCATCAGTATCTCTGCTGAATTCTACGTGAATATCAGCGGCAGCGGCGGTTGCGTCGTCTAAGATGCCAAGAGTTGTAGAGGTGTAAGGAAGCTTAACTTTAATCTGCAAGAAACTTTTACCATGATTCTTTAGGCGTAGATGTACCTTGCCACGGGCGGAAACAAGATCGAGTTGAGTTGCATCCGAAGGAAGTAGATCGACTTTAATGTGTGAGCCGTTACCTTTGTTCCCTTTATCTCCGTTTTTTCCGTGGCCATTATCTGCAAAAGCAGTGATTGGGATAAGCGCTACTGCTAAAACGATTGAAAATAACTGAGTGAACTTCATTCTGCCTCATTCAGGAAGTAAAAGCCTAATAATCCTACCGACCCAAACATAGGGATAATTGCTAGATTCATGCCGAGTGGGCAGAATGCACAATCAACTCCTGGAACCATTTATATCTATTGGAATTTAAAGTAGTTAGCTCGACTAGCTCAATTGAAGCTAGCGCGGAGATGGAAAGCCGCCCGCTCTGATCTCTGCAATTTTTTCAAAGCCTATCCGACCTCTCTGGCGAACTCTGGGAGAAAAGGATCATGGTACCGGCCTTCTCAACTAAATGAAATTAAAGCGGTAACTTCCTATAATTTCAAGCGGTTTGGCTTCGGCACTAGACTTGCAGATATGTACGTACAGTTAAGTGTTTTGCGGTAGGGCGTTACCCAGTGTGTCGTGTGGAGTTGGGGAGTTTAAGCCGTATGCTTCACCGGTGGTTCGCTCGAGCTTTCGAGTCCCCCTTAGCGATCTTATCGCTTTACCTTGGCCTAATTCTTGGGGCAACGTGCTCCCATGCTCAATCATTTACCACGGCGGCCACAGATTCAACTTTTTACCAGCCTCCCTATCCAGTAGTTTTCGTAGCGTCTTATCGAGATACTAATCTCGCCTATGGAAATGATAATGGAGGAAACTTCGGGTTAGATGTTGTCGAAGCGGCAGCGCCTGAACGAGGTCAGGAGCTATGGATACTTCTTCCGAATGGTACGGCAAAGAAGCTTTTCCCATATCGGACAGCTCACCTAGCATTGGTCGATTACGATTTTGGTCCGACAAATGGACGAATTAACGGAACTGTCACCGAACCTAGCGTGTCGATTGATGGTAAGAGGGTGTACTTCACATATTTCCACGATGCTCTAAACAGTACCTACACGCCCGAGCATTCGAATTTTTACGGCTGGAGAAAAGGGGCTGATATTTACTCGATCGATCTCACTAATTTAATTAATGATTGGAATGTCGACCCAGCTACTCTTCCGGCCTATCGATTAACACAAAGTACGAGCAAGTATGCCGAGGCAATGAACCAGACAATGGCGCAAGGCTCCGGTGTCCCATCCCTCTCTCAAGATTACGGAAACGCGTATCTTGGAGCGGTCGAAATGAATACAAAGGATGGCTTAAAGCTTGTGTTTGTTTCCGATCGCAAACGGCTCTCTAATGCGAATATTGGAATGACCGCGAAAAACCGAAATTTTAACCTTTTTACCGCCGATTTGGACTTTACCTCTGGGGTAGCGATTCGCAACACCAGACAGTTTCAGTACTACACTACAACTTCCGTGCTTGGTCCTGTGCGGCTTCGAAACGGAATAGCATTCTCTTACCAATCTACAACGGAAGATAGTAGGAACTGGCAGATTCAAGGTTCCGATTCTGAAGGTAAGTGGTTTCCGGTTTTTGGATATGGAACTAACGATGAATTGGCGCATCTTGGATCGTTTTGTGTGAAGACCACATCGGGAGCGATTCCTGCTGGGGAGTATTTTGCCTCGGTAGTTTATTATAACATCAACAATAACGGATTCGGGCATGTGCATCTTCAGGATATGAACAAACTTGGAATGAACTCCTATACATCCAACTATGGTACTGGTTACTTTCCTAGGCAGGTCGGTTCCTTTAACATTACCCCAGATGTCACCCAGGGGGATCAGGATTCAGCCGTGGGGAGATACAGCGCTCCTGATTGCGGTAGGCCAGATGAGCTTTACTTAACCTACTCCCCCGGACCAGCAAATCACAACGGCAATGACTTTGAGTACCCGGCTTGGATCGTAAAGACAAATTTAGATTCTCATACCGTCTCTCAAGGGCTGAGCGCTTATCGACCGGTTGTTAGGTCAACATCTCCCAATTGGGGTGCGATTTGGCCAAAGGCAGTAATCGATTGGTCGGAAAGGCTGACCGGTAGTCCGGACCCGCAGGGGGATGCGCGGCAGGAGTATTCCACTGGGATTATAGATCCAGATACGGGTATTTTAGCTGGAGATCCGTACTCGGTGGTTGGGACATCGGCGCTGTTTAACACCGATGTGACATCACCAGACTGTAAACTTTCAGCTCCGTATAATCCTCACCTCTGCGGTGAGAACTGTAGTGATCTCATCGCAAATAATGTGGATAGTTTAAGTTTGGTTCAAAATAACAGCGCCGGTACACCGATAAATAATCTGGGGTGGTGCGAACAGCCTAGTGCAGCGAACGTGTTTGGAATCGCAATTTATCTTACTGGTAATAAGACAAACAATGCTGAAGCAAATGGAGTACTGTACTCTCCCAATGCCGGTTATGTGACCGAAGGTATGAGCGCAGGGGCGAAAGAGACAAAGCGCTTAGTCGGGGTGTATTCGGTAAGCAATCAGGCCGATACTTCTTTTAAAGCAATTATTCCGGCTAATCTTCCGGTTGACTTTCAATTAATTCATAGGCGTTACGGACTGAAATGGGCTGATGTCCGCAGCTGGCACTCTTTTAAGCCTCGTGAGACTCGTCATGACTGCGGTGGATGCCACAACCACCGTCCAAACGAGGGGATCGATTGGAATGGTACATTTGCCTCACAGGATACAATTGAGCCGCTCGATATGGTCAATAAGACGACATATATCGATTATGACCGATCGTGTAATCCGTTATTAAAACAATCAGCTACTCCGACTCTCAATGTTCCGGTTTGGCAGGAAATTTCCGCAGGGTTTGATCAGCATTGTGGGGGATGCCATAGATCGGATTCATCAAACACTCAAGCGCTCGCCGCACTTTCTTACGATAGCACCTCACTGAATCAGGTAGGAGGCGTTGTTACTAGTATGGTAGCGCGTGGATACATCAACACTGATTTTGGTGCGCTAAGTAGTCCTGTGTTTTGGGCTGCCAGAGGGGAAAGAACTGATGGTAGAAATAATGCCTACTCTGGATATCAACCAAATTTTACCGCTTGCTCAAACGCAGCCCCGCAAAACTGTGGTTATAAGTTTAGCTCCGTTCATACATCGATTGGAGTAAGATCGGCCGGACTTTGTGATGGAGATCCGAGCAACGGCAACACCGCCTCTTGGGTCTATAAACTTGGGTTGTGGATCGACAATCATGCGCCAGTAAATACAGGGGCTGTGTATGGCTATCAGTTCGATCGATTTCATCCAACCATCGATAG
>CAZJXY010000260.1:0-5679 GCA_964549925.1 uncultured Bdellovibrionales bacterium
CCGGCAGTTTGTCCGACCTCGCCGCCGTCAATATAGGCCTGAACGCTCCACTGATTAGCTGCAGTTTTGTAGTAAGCCAAAATTACATCGTGTTGTTGGCCAAGGCTATCAGTTGCTGTAACTATCGCGCTATAACTTACGCCTTCATATAGATCGTCGAAGCTAGAAAATGATCCGCTAGGGAGAGTTGTCGTCTGTGAAGTCGCGTCAATATTTCCGGCCAGAGTTACGTTCGAGGTAGCGGTAGCATTAATATTAACGTTTAACAAATTGATATCTTGCAAAGTAGTTCCACCGGGGGCAAATCCCTGAACAGCGATACCCTTTGAATTGACTAGTACGCCCTCTTCGTTAATAGCGAAATCTCCGGCACGAGAGTATAGACGGTTATCAGCATCGCCAAGGATAAAGAACCCCTCTCCGTCGATCGCTACATCCAGCGCTCGCCCAGTATCTTCGATTGGTCCCAATTCATGCACTACCCGAATGTCTGAAATCTTTACACCGGATCCCACAGTTGGCTCAGCAGTAGTTTGACTGCCGTCAAAGCCCTCAGATAATAGGCTGGCAAACTCCGGTCTGGAGCTCTTTCCGGCTATGGTGTTGACGTTGGCAAGGTTATCGCCGATGACCGCGATTGCTAAACCATGAGCATTGATCCCTTGAGTGCTGCTAAGCAGTGCTGATTCTAATCGCATATTAAGTCAAAACCTCTGGCAAAAGTTGCCTCACGGCGCAGCTTTTGCCTGCTCAAAAAACCTCAGTACAACTACCTAACAAGAAGGGGGAAAATGCCAATTCGTGTTCATAAGGGAGGGCAATTTCTACCCTGATTACGTCTTTCCGCATCGGTAGTAGCAAATAGAGCAAATACAGTGCCAAGCGATGCTGGAAGCAGATCTGCTATTGGGTTGGAAGCTTACCTAAGCCGGGGCGTTAATGTTACGCAGAGCCGATAAAGAGAGATTTCGTTTGAACAGCACGGCTGCTCCAACAACGCCGGTATAAATGAATTGATGGGCATGTGCAATCAAGGCTACCGCTATGGCGACTTCTTCCTTTACCGCGAACAAGGTTAGTGCTGCTACCGCGCTTGCCTCAAAGACACCCAAAAATCCAGGTGCGCTAGGGGCGGCAACCCCCAGGGCAATAATCACGGTTACAGCTATCCCTGGAAGAAAGGGATCTACTACGCCAAACATTTGAAGTACCAGGATGTAATAGTAAGCGCAACTCCCCCAAACAGCCACGGTCAGGACCGTTGTGGCTGAAATTTGCTTGATCGGTCGAACTACCCGAGCTCCTTCAATCACATGAGCAATAATTGGCGAACACTTATTGGCGATCGAATCCGGCAACAGTCGCAATATCTTTTGGGCCAAGGACTCACAAAAATCAGGGAAAAACGCGGCGCAAACTACCCCTAAAAATACAACCACAGAGAGCAGGGTCAGCAAAATTGCCACGTGGAATGCCTCCTCCGGAATGCCCGGAACCCAAGGAACTATTATTGCAAACCCTAGCAGGACCGTTACAAGGTCAAAGAAACGCTCAAGCACGACCGATAAAAATCCCTGAAAAAACGAAAAACGAGTATTGCGACTGAATACAAATGGGCGGACGAACTCACCAGCACGCAAAGGCAGGATATTCGACGCCAAACCACCGATGAGTAACGCACCGTGGAGTTCACTAAAGGGTACGTCCTCGGCGGCGCCAGGCAGGATATACCGCCAGCGCCATGCTCGACAGCAGTAGTGCAAGAAAATTACGATGGTCAGTGGGATCAGGTAAAATAGATCGGCCGAGCCCAACTCCGACCGAAGCTCGTTCCAGTGAACTTTTGAGAATACCCAATAGAGCAAAGCAATACTCACTCCCCAACTTATAAGGAGTTGAAATTTTTTTGAGAATAAGAGTGCTTTCACGGCTGCACTTATAGCAGATTAGTTCTCTTGGGGATAGGGGGAGAGGCTAGTGACTGTTAGTGACTCTGGCGCTCTAAATCACCTTCGAATCGCCGCTGCGCACGTTCGCGGAAGTTGTCTTTGAAGTCCTCACGTCTTTGCCCCTTGATTTTCTTAAAGCGCTCTCGAAACTGATTAAGCTTCGCCCGTTGCTCCTCGGTTAGGATTTTCTGGAACTCGCGAGATGTCTTTGCAGCTTGCAGCGACGCCTCTCTGATCTCGTCGACTAAACGCTTAATTGTCTCGTCCGATCCATCCGCAATCGCATCATTTAACTCTTGTACGGAGCGCATAACTCGCATGCGCGGATTTTCGGCGCCGCTTTCACGACGCTGCTTCATCAGCTTTTTAAGCTCCTCGCGTTGTTTTTCGTCAAGGTCTAAATTTTTTACCATCTGTTCCATGAATGCGGGTCCGCGTTTTTGGCCGTGCTCAAATGGAGCAGTTTGTCCGGGGCCACGCCCTTCCACTTCGCGATCAAAGGGTCTCCTCGGCTGACCATCTCTCTGATGCGACGGGCGTTCTGCTTCCTCGTTGTCCCACCCATGCTGGGCTTGAGCGAGGGGGGGCAGCGTGATTCCGATAAATAATGGAATCATTAAAAATATTAATAATTTGGTAAGACGTCTCATATTACACCTCTTGGTTTAAAAAAAAATCTGATGCCAGCAATTCGAAACCATCGCTCCCTTCAAAACTGTTTGAAATTGGGTCTCCTAGAAATTCACCCGCGAGAAGAGCAATCTCTTGATAGTCATCCGCAATCGCAGTCGGAGTGCCAAGCATATCCGGGACAGGATTAAGCGGCAGCAAAGCAAGCGCCAAGCCTAGCGCCGCAATCGGGGTAGCAAACCAGGCCCAGCGAAATAGGGAAGATTCATTCGAACTCATAAGCTGAGCCGAACAACTCTCCAAAATTCTGCTCTTCAATCTAACCGGTATTGTTACAATGCCAGCTCGTTGCAAAGCGGGGAGTATGTTTTTCTGGGCTAAAAAATCTTCGCCCCAAAACTCACGTAGCTCTCGATCTAATCCTTTTTCCGATTTCATATCTGGACCTTTGTTATAATTGACGCATCAGAATCAACTTTGGTTGTCTTTCGCGGATCAGTTAAGTCATCTTTAAGTTTCAAAATCGCGCGAGAGAGGTGGGACTTGACTGACCCTTCGCTGATTCCTAATAGGCGCGCGGTCTCTTCAGTCGAAAATTCATGCCAGTGTCTGAGGATAAAAACTTCGCGCTGGCGGAGGGGTAATCGCTGGATTAACTGAGCAAGAATAGTCTCCAGTTCCGGTTCATGCGACGTGGAAGGTGGAGAATCCCTTTCTGACTTAATAAATCCGAGAAAATATTTAAGCGAGCGCTTTCTGTCGTAAAACACATTTCGCGCAATTTTGTATAACCAATGTTTTGCTAAACCCGGAGATTTTAACTGGTGTAAATTGCGTTGAGCGCGGAGGAATGTATCTTGAGTAATGTCTTCAGCATCCTCGCGAGACCGTGAAAGATGGTAGGCAAATGTATAGATTGCCTCGTAATAGTCTGAAACAATTAAATCAAAGTTCATTTGTCGAGACAGTATGAGAGATTGCTAGGCTTCATACCAGATAGACGTGTCAGAGGCCCCTGCGGTTGTCCAGAGGCTAATACTATATGTTGTATGTAGTTAATTCATGCTATACAATATATGGTATATAGTTGATTAAATGGACGTCCCCACCGGGGGTATTTGGTGCCTATAAGTAAAAAGGAGCTTCTCCGATGGTCACTCATCGTTCAGCACGCTTGGGTGAATTAACCCAGGATGGGGCGGTACCATCCGGCATCATTGAACGCCACTTTACTAATCCGGGGACCGATCCCTTCTCTCAAGTCGAGTGGCACAAGATTGAAGCGTTAATCCGAAATGACCGCGGGGAGGTAGTATTTAGACAGCCTGATGTTGAGGCGCCAACGTCATGGAGTGACATGGCGGTGAATGTGGTTGCATCTAAGTACTTACGTGGGGAAATAGGAACCGAGCTTCGGGAGAAAGGTATTAAAGATCTTATTTCTCGCGTCGTGGATACGATCTGCTCGTGGGGGGTAAAAGACCAATACTTTAAAGACCATCTTGAAGCTCAGAGTTTTAGCGATGAATTGAAGTTTCTTCTGCTAAATCAATTTGCCTCTTTCAATTCTCCGGTTTGGTTTAATGTTGGCGTCCAGGAACATCCTCAATGCAGTGCCTGCTTTATCTGTTCTGTTGATGATTCGATGGAGTCTTTGCTGGATCTGCAGCGGACCGAAGCCCTTTTATTTAAGTACGGCTCTGGAACAGGATCTAACCTCTCCTCGATTAGATCGGCCCGTGAGAAATTAAGCGGTGGGGGCGTTCCTTCCGGTCCGGTTTCCTTCATGAAGGGGTATGACGCCTGGGCTGGAATAATTAAGAGCGGCGGTAAGACTAGGCGTGCAGCCAAGATGCAGATTTTAAACGTTACACATCCCGATATTATCGAATTCATCCAGGCTAAGCCTTCCGAGGAGAAGAAGGCCTGGGCCTTAATTGATGCTGGGTATAGTGCAGATTTTGCTGCTCCGGGTGGCGCTTACGAATCTGTCAGTTTCCAGAATGCAAATTTGAGTGTTCGGGTCGATGACCAGTTCATGCATGCAGTCGAGGAGGGGAGAACCTACCAGACCAGATCGGTTAAAGACAAAAAGCCAGTCGAAGATTTAAACGCTAGCGAGGTGCTGAGACAGATCGCAGATGCGGCGTGGGTTTGTGGTGACCCAGGGTTGCAATTTGATACGGTAATAAACGAATGGCATACCTGCCCTGAGTCGGGGAGAATAAACGCAAGTAACCCCTGCAGCGAGTATATGCATCTTGATGACTCAGCCTGTAATCTTGCTAGCTTAAACCTCCTCAAATTCCTAAGTGCCGAGGGCACGTTCGATACAAAAGGATTCTCAGCTGCAATCCGCGTGCTAATCGTAGCGCAAGATATACTTATCGATAACTCGAATTATCCAACAGAGAAGATAGCGAAGTGTGCACGGGAATTTAGACAGCTCGGCTTAGGATATGCGAATTTGGGAGCGTTACTCATGCAGCTAGGCTTGCCGTACGATTCAAGCGAAGGGCGCTCGCTCGCAGCTTCGATCACTTCGCTGATGAGCGCCGAGGCCTATAAAAGCAGCGCCTTACTTGCCACGGCCAAGGGGGCTTTTGCCTGTTACCAATTAAACGCGGCGGCGATGCAAAGAGTCATAAGGAAACATCGCGATTGCGCCGCAAAATTACCCGGAAAAGGTACCGACTTAGTCGATATTTCAAACTCCTCGTGGGAACAGGCGCTGGAACTCGGCAAGCAGCATGGATTTAGAAACTCTCAAGTTACTCTCCTTGCTCCCACAGGGACAATCGCTTTTATGATGGACTGCGATACTACTGGAGTTGAACCAGATATTGCGCTTGTTAAGTATAAAAAACTCCATGGGGGAGGATTACTGAAACTGGTAAATCAAAGTGTTGCTCCAGCTTTGAGCCGCCTCGATTACAATGATGAAAATAGCCTTAAGATTATCCGCTATATTGAGGAGCATGATACGGTTGAGGGCTCTCCAGATTTAAGGCAGGAGCATCTTGCAGTATTCGATTGTGCTTTTAAGGCTCCTGCTGGAAGCAGAGTCATTTCATACCAAGGCCACCTAAAAATGATGGCC
>CAZJXY010000261.1:0-5676 GCA_964549925.1 uncultured Bdellovibrionales bacterium
CTACGCTGCCCTGCACAGCCGCTTGAACTCCTTGCGGAATCGATATTGGCAATTTTCCTAAACGTGACATAACTAAATCCTCAAATAGCTCGAGCTAATTTAATCTTCTAAAAACTCAAACTTTACTAATAAACAGTAGCAACAATCTCCCCACCGATCCCTAGCTTTCTAGCTTGGCGATCCGTCATCAACCCTTGTGATGTCGAAATGACAGCTACACCAAGGCCACTTTTAATTTTTGGAAGTTTTTCTTTGCGCGCATACATTCTACGCCCAGGCTTGCTCGATCGACGAAGCTCAGAAATAGCCGGCATTCCATTCTCATCGTAGCGTAGAAAGACTTTCAACTGCTTGAACTGCCCAGTCGCATCTTTCCCCTCCTCGAATGAATCGATGTAGCCTTCAGCTTTCAGAATCGCGAGCACTCCTGCGCTCATATTCGAGAACGGAGCATCGACTGTCTTGTGACCAGCGTGCGCTCCATTTCTAATTCGCGTCAAAAGATCTGATATTGTATCGTTCACCATAAGTTCACCTCTTTCCGATAGATCTGCCTAATTCTTAAGTTATCATTCCTTGCGCTCAACCGGCCAATTACCAGCTCGCCTTTATTACTCCCGGAATAAGCCCCTCGTGTGCACACTTCCTAAAACACAAACGACAAAGCTTAAACTTACGAAACACAGCTCGCGGTCTGCCGCAATTCTGACAGCGAGTATAGCCCCGAACCTTAAATTTCGGTGTACGCTTCTGCTTAATTACTAAACACTTCTTTGCCATCTCGAGCTCCTAAAAAACTACTTCCTAAAGGGCATGCCCAACTTCTCAAGCAGCGCACGACCCTCTTCATTTGATTTTGCGTTTGTAACAAACGTTATATTTAAACCGCGAACCTTATCCAACTTATCCAACTCGACCTCCGGAAATACGATCTGTTCCCGTATTCCCACGGAAAAGTTACCGCGTCCGTCGAATCCCACCGGAGAAACGCCTCTAAAGTCCTTTACCCGCGGCAGAGCGACTGAGACCAAGCGATCCAAGAATTCATACATGCGCTTACCGCGCAGTGTGACCATGCAGCCAATCGGCAAATTCTTTCTCAGCTTGAAAGTTGCGATGGCCTTCTTCGATCGGGTTACTACAGGCTTCTGACCGCTGATGTGAGTCATCGCATACACGGCATAGTCCATGACCTTGCTGTTCTGGGTAGTTTCTCCGACACCCATGTTAAGCACGATTTTTTTTAGCTTTGGAACTTGCATCGGGCTTGAGTACTTGCGCTCCGAAAGAAGCTCCTTGGCAATATTCTTATTATATTGTTCGTATAGCCTAGCCATCGCTGATACCTCGTAAAACTCTATTCTCACTCGCTCAAAAATTAAGCATCGATCTGCACAAATTGCTTACTTTTTGGATCGATATATCCTCGCACCTTGCGTTTCTTTCCATCCTTTCCACCTTCGATAAAGTTATACCTGAGGCGAACTGGCTTGGAGATTTTCTCAACAAAGTACATAACATTCGAAACATGCATCGGTGCTTCTTTCTGAATCTTTCCGGCCGGCTTATTAGGACCAGCTGCACGCTGATGTCGAGTGACAAAATTCAATCCCTCGACAACTAAGCGGTCACTGCCCACAAAGCGCAAAACTTTGCCCGTCTTTCCTTTGAGAACCTTCTTCTTCTTATTTCCTCCGGCAATAATCATGACCATATCGCCTTTCTTCAACGCGCTCTTATGCACTTTGCGCTCTATCTTATTTCTCATTCCCATACTACTTTCCTCAAAAATTCCGCAAAATTAATTCAATTTTTGCCGCTTACCACCTACAGAACCTCTGGTGACAGGGAGATAATTTTCATGAACTTTTTAGCTCTCAACTCCCTGGCAACTGGTCCGAAGATACGAGTGCCCACCGGTTCGTTCTGTGCGTTGATTAACACCGCGCTATTCTCATCAAAACGGATGTAAGATCCGTCTTCGCGTGCAACCTCTTTTTTAGTCCTGACGATAACCGCCTTCTGCACACTCCCTTTCTTGATCTTCGAATTTGGAATTGCATCCTTGACTGCAACAACGATCACATCACCAACCGATGCGTAGCGTCGACGCGAACCACCAAGTACCTTAATGCAGATAGCGCTCCTTGCACCGGAGTTATCCGCGATATTTAAAATTGACTTCATCTGTATCATGGCAAGCTCCGCCCTATTTTCAAAAACACATCTTTACAAAAAATTATCCGAGCCAATCTACTCCACAGCCTTGCTAACAACTTCCTTAACTTTCCAACGCTTGGTCTTACTCATAGGAATTGTCTCAACTATTCTGACTGTATCCCCAACACCACAAATCTCCTTCTCGTCATGAGTCGGATAGCGGCGTGTACGACGGATAAACTTCCCGTAATCCGCGTGCATCACGCTAACTTCTACAGCCACGACCACGGTCTTATTCATCTTGTCGCTAACCACGACACCGACCTTTTCACGTCGCATCTGACCACGTGTTGTATCCTTTCCAGTTCCCTTCGATGCTTGCATCTTACAATCTCCCAAATTCCAAAAACTTCTTAGGCATTAGCTCCACGTTGAGTCTGAGCGAGCACAGTATTGACTCTCGCCAATTTCCGCCGCAACTCAACAAAGCGATGCGACTGCTCCAACTGTCCAGTGATTTGGCGACAGCGAAGCTTCATCAGCTCCTCCGCAATCTCACGCGCTTCACTCCTTAAAGCATCCGCGCTCTTTCCTCTAATTTCCGCTAAAAGCTCTTTCCTTTTCATCTCAGTCACCTACGCAGTTTTTAATCATTCTCGATTGGAGTCCTTTTAGCTCCAGCTGCAATTCCCTTACAAAAGTGTATCCTTTCTCTCGATAACCTCAGAGCGCACGCATAACTTCGCACCAGCTCTCAAAAGAGCAGCCTGTGCTGTTGCTTTATCCACTCCGGTTAACTCATACATAACTCTGCCAGCCCTAACTTCCGCCACCCACTTTTCGGGAGAGCCTTTACCGCTACCTTGACGGGTTTCTGCAGGTTTTTGGGTCACCGGTTTATCAGGGAAAATCCTCACCCAAACTTTACCTCCGCGCTTAATGTGTCGGCTTAGTGCCACACGGCTTGCTTCAATCTGGCGATTTGTAACCCACCCAGATTCCAAAGCACGCAACCCATAGTCTCCAAACTCAAGCGTTACACCTCGGTTTTCCACTCCGCGCAGATGCCGTACATTCTTCATCTGCTTTCGATATTTAACTTTCTTCGGGGAGAGCATAACTAAATCCTTCTCAGTTTAATTCCTTTATTCTCAATAATCCTTGATCAAACTCAAATCTGAAGTGCCTCAACCGACTCTTCACCGGGTTGATACTTCTCACCTTTAAATACCCAAGTCTTAATTCCGATAATTCCGTAAGTGGTGTGCGCTTCAGCGTGGGCGTAATCGATCTCTGCTCGCAAAGTATGCAAAGGAACGCGCCCCTCACGGTAATGCTCACGACGCGCGATTTCAGCACCGTTTAACCGTCCGGAGATCATCACCTTCACCCCTTCAGCCCCGGTGCGCAGTGCTCGGCCAACCGCATCTTTCATCGCTCTACGAAAATTTACTCTTCGCTCAATTTGTCCAGCGATATTTTGAGCAATCAAGCTTGCATCAGTATCAGCTTTACGGACTTCAATAATATTTAAACTGACATCACGCTGAACGAGGTTACGCAGATCGCGGCGAAGCTCCTCGATGTCCTTTCCCTTCTTTCCGATAATTAAACCAGGCTTAGCGCTAAAGATATTTATCTTTACTCGAGCAGCAGCACGCTCGATCTCAATTCTAGAGATCCCCGCGGCAGCAAGCTTCTCCTTTACGAATTGGCGGATCTTGAAGTCTTCGCCGATATATTTGGCGTAGTCCTTGCTCGCAAACCAACGTGACTTCCAGCTCTCGGTTATCCCAATTCTTAGTCCCGTCGGATGAATCTTCTGGCCCATTAATTTTCCTCTCTTACAAAATCTTTCAAAAAATTTTCAAATTCAAATCTGATCGACCAAAACCGTCACGTGCGAAGATCGCTTTCTTACCGGATTAGCACGCCCGTGTGCTCCCGGCATCCAGCGGAAAAGCGTGCGGCCCATATTCACATAACCACCGCTTACCCAAAGGCGGTCCACATCGGCCTTCTGCTGCTCACGCGCATTCGAAATCGCCGATTGCAAAGCAGTAGCAACGATCCCAGCACCCTTCTTAGGTGTGTGCTTTAGAACGTGAAGTGCCCGCTCCACCTGCATCCCCTTGATTAAATCAATAACCAAACGGCACTTACGCGGTGAAATTCTGACATCATTTACAGAGGCCTTAGCCAAATATCCCTGACTTTTCTCGCTATTGCCTTTTTTTTGTTTAGCCATTTTCCGATCTCCTCAATTCCTATCTGTATCTCCCGTGTCTTAAGCCTTCGGCGCAGCTGGTGCCGCAGCCGGAGCGGCACTCGGAGCACCGGTTGCCACAGATCCAGTTCCCTTAGCGTGCCCAAGAAAGCTCCTCGTCGGAGAAAACTCTCCCAACTTATGTCCGACCATATTTTCCGTTACGAAGACAGGGTTAAACTTCTTTCCATTATGCACGGCAAACGTAAGTCCGATCATTTCCGGCAAGATCGTGGAACGTCGCGACCAAGTCTTAATCACGCCGCGAAAACTTCCGCTCTTTGCGCGCTCAACCCACTTCATTAGGCTCGCATCAACGAAAGGACCTTTTTTTACCGAACGTGCCATAATTTCTCTTCTCTGTATCTAAAAAATTCTAAATACTTCTGCCCAATTGCAGCTTCTATTTTTACTCCTCGGCCTTCTTCTTCGACCTTCGGCTAACAATAAACTTATCAGTTCGCTTATTGTGTCGGGTCTTATAACCCTTAGCCAAAACTCCAGTGCGAGACTGCGGATGGTGCCAACCACCGCCGCTCTTGCTCTTCCCTTGACCGCCACCCATGGGGTGATCAACTGGGTTCTTGGTCATACCGCGATTATGCGGACGACGACCAAGCCATCGATTCCGGCCTGCCTTTCCAATTTTCAAGTTCTGGTGATCGGCATTCCCAAGCATGCCGACAGAGGCACGGCAATCAATATGAACAATTCGAACTTCGCCTGAAGGTAGCTTTAACTGAGCCCACTCACCCTCTTTGGCTCGAAGGAGGACTCCGCACCCCGCAGAGCGTCCTAATTGGCCACCGCCTTTGACCTTGATCTCAACGTTATGAACGGTTTGACCGATCGGGATATTCTTAAGCGGTAATGCATTGCCAGGCTTTATGTCAGCACTATCGGAGCTAATTACGGTTTGACCAACGCTCAACCCTTCTGGGCAGAGAATGTAACGTTTTTCCCCATCTTTATAATGCAGCAACGCAATTCTAACGGTACGGTTTGGATCGTATTCGATCGCGGCAACTACCGCAGGAACATCGAGCTTGTCGCGTCTAAAATCAATCACGCGATAGCGGCGCTTGTGACCACCACCGAAATTACAATCAGTTGCATGACCATTATTGTTTCGACCACCAGAACGGGTCGATTTCGCGATCAAGCTCTTCTCCGGACGGGTTCGGGTTATCTCAGAAAAGTCAGCGACCGTATATTGGCGGCGGGCCGGGGTATAAGGATTAAATGATTTC
>CAZJXY010000262.1:0-5642 GCA_964549925.1 uncultured Bdellovibrionales bacterium
GTTATCGCGGGGATAAGTTAGGCTAACGTTCATGAGATTATTTTATGCTTGATTCGAAGAAGCTTTCGGAGCGGCTCGCCCACCAACTCGCCCAGGCGCGCCAGAACAAAATTGATCGCCTTAAATCAAAGCTCACACAGGGCGCTTATAGGCTAAATAGTTCAGCAATTGCAAAGGCTTTGGTAAAATAACTCAGTATCGATCATGCGCTGAACTCAGTTCTCTGATAAGCTCTGACGCTATGGTTCAGGGCCGCTTCTCCCATGACTGATATCTCACTTAGCATTTTTTGGGTTCTGGCCCTTGTTTTCGCCAACGGTTTTTTCGTCGCAGCTGAATTCGCCCTGGTAAAGGTCCGTTCGAGCCAGCTTGAGATGATAGCACGAAAGGGATCGGCTCCGGCAAAATCGGCTCTGGTCATTCTTTCCAATTTAGACACCTACCTTTCAGCTTGCCAACTCGGTATTACGATAGCCTCTCTGGCGTTGGGTTGGGTCGGCGAGCCTTTCGTTTCACGTCTCTTAGCGGAACTATTTAGTTCCCTAGGGGTTGAGTCAGATGTCTTGGCCCATCGAATCGCTGTCCCAGTTGGATTCGCTATTATTACCTTTCTTCATATCGTCGCCGGGGAACAGGCTCCAAAGATTATCGCCATCCAAAAGTCTAAGGAGACTACCCTATTAATTTCGTTACCACTCAAACTATTCTTTCAGATCTCGTATCCATTGATTTGGTTGGTAAATTCGAGCTCCCGGGCAATTCTTAGGTTCTTCGGTATTGCCTTGGTTAACGAAAGCGAATTGGCGCACAGCGCAGAGGAACTTCACATGATTGTTTCTGAAGCGCAGCGCAAGCACCAACTTAGCCTTACCGCCAAAGACTTGGTAATCAATATTCTCGACTTGAAACGTAAGACCGCAAAACGAGCGATGATTCCAAGAACGCAGGTTGAGCTGTTTAGCACGCGCGCCACCTTTGAAGAAAACTTGGAGAAGGCCCGACGCACCAAACACACGCGTTTCCCCTTAGGCGATCCTGACCTAGATAATGTAATCGGCATTATTCACTTAAAGGACGTGTTGTGGTTATTCAGAGAAAAGGGCGAGTCCGCAGATCTAAAGAGTATCGTTAGACCGGTAATTTTTGTGCCTGAATTAGTCTCTCTGGAGAAGTTACTCAGGAGTATGCAGTCTCGGAGAATGCAGGCGGCTATGGTTGTTGACGAGTTTGGATCGGTTGCTGGAATGGTAACTTTTGAAGATATTTTGGAAGAGATTGTCGGAGAGATTGAAGATGAATTCGATAGTGAAGTACCTCTTTGGAATAAGGCCGGACTTGATCAGTGGCTCCTTGACGGGCGTACCCCACTCTATCAAGTCGAGGAGCTCCTTGGAATTTCCGTAATCCCGCAGGATGCAACCACAGTAGGTGGGTATATCTTGGAGGTTTTAGGAAGCATCCCAGATAAAGATGTGACCATCGAACTCCCGGGCGGATATGAGGCAACGGTTAAGGCTGTGGACCGATCGAGGATAAAACAGGTGCTGGTGGGAAAGAAGGCCGCGTAAAGAGAGTTATTTCTAAAACTCTGAAAATTTCGCTGCCTATTTTCTCACCAATTCCCCACCCTTAACTCATGCACCCCATACTCATCTGCTGGAAAATCAGCCTCTGGCTCGGAAATATGGTTTAGATAGTTTACAAATATATTGATCGAGACTGCGGCTACAATCTCGGTAATTTCGGCGTCACTGAAACCGACTCGCTTAAGGCCCGAGAGCTCATCCCGATCTACCCGGCCGTGCTCTTTAACCAGGGATTGAGCAAAATGGAGCGCCCGCGAAGTCTTAGGATCGGACGAACTGCCGTTTAGATTGGCAGCTACCTCTTCTTGTCGCACACCAGACAGCTTTAATAATGCAGTATGTGCGGACATACAATAATCACAGTCATTCGCACTCGCCACAGCTAAAGCAATTTTCTCCCTCAATCTCGGGGATAAGCTTCCCCTTGAAAGAAGTTTATGAAAACAGGAAAAGCCTTGCAACGCCGACTCCGAATTCGCCATTACGCGAATCAAATTCGGAATCATCCCTAACTGTTTCTCTATTCGCTTTAGTACCCGAATATTTTTCTTTGATGCAGAATCAAGAGAAATGGCCTTAAGATGCGGCATTGGTCCCCCAAGTATAAGCTAATGTAAAACTACAACTCAGGTCAGAAGAAACTACTAATGCAAGCTTACACCGATCCGCGTTGGAATTCACCAAAAATCGACGGAGGAGTTTAGTATTCCACTTTCTCCAAACATAGTCCGTGCGCAGGCGCGGTTGGACCAGCGACACGTCGATCGCGTGCCGCCAATATCTCCTCAAATGAACTAATCTTTGGTTGTTGACCTCTGCCAATCTGAACAAGAGTACCGACTATGTTTCTTACCATCTGCTTTAAAAACCCCTCTCCACGCACTCGGTAATATATATGCGGAAGTTCAACAATTAATTCGCTCTCAAAAATCTTTCGCACTGTCGACGCGGCTGTACAGTTGGCCCCGCGGAATGAGGTAAAATCGTGCTGTCCCTCAAGGAGCTTTGCCTCGCGCTGCATCTTGGCCAAATCCAAACGGTAAATCATGTGCCAAACGAACCCTCGCTCTAGGGTTGGAGGAGTATCTCGATAAAGTAGAGTATACACATAAGTTTTTGAAATTGCGTTTGCTCTGGAGTTAAACTGATCAGGAACCACTTCGGCAGAGATCAAGGAAACTTCCCCATTTAATAGACTACTAACTCCGCGCCTTAGCTTCTGGAGATCGCATTCCCGAGGTAGATAAAAGTTTATCACTTGCGCCTTGGCATGAACCCCCGAGTCAGTGCGCCCACTAGCGATCACCTCTCGAATTTTATCACGAGTCACGATCTCAATCGCCTTATGCAACTCCTCTTGTACCGTGCGTAAGCCTGGTTGGGTCTGCCAACCATTAAAGCCCAAGCCATTATACTCAATCACACACTTAATGTTTGGCATCAGCTATTTACTATTTGGAGAGCTTCTTCATACAAAGCTCAGCGATTTGAACCGCATTTAGCGCAGCACCCTTCCGCAGATTGTCGGAGACAATCCAAAGGTCGAGTCCGCATGGGACTGAAGTGTCTCGCCTAATTCGCCCGACCTGAACTTCATCTTGTCCAGCACAGTTAATTTGTAGTGGATAGTCATCGTGAGCTTGAAAAAACGCAACTCCGGGTGCAGCATTTAATGCTTTATAAAGTGACTCAAGATCAATTTCGTTCTCAAGTTCGACGTTCACGCTTAAGGCATGCGAGTGAAACACGGGGACACGTACTGCTGTACACGTAATCCTCAAATCCGTCAGGCCGAGAATTTTTCGGGTCTCGTCAACGACTTTCTTTTCTTCTTTTGTATAGCCGCTTTCTAGAAACGTATCGATCTGCGGAATGCAATTAAATGCTATCTGATGCGGGAATATTCGCTGCGGAATATCTTGTTGATTAAAGATGGCTATACTCTGATTCCAAAGCTCATCCATGGCATCTTGTCCGGCTCCAGATACGGATTGATAGCTCGATACCACCACACGCTTCATCGGGACCAGCTGCCGCAGGACGTGCAGCACCATTACAAGCCCGGCGGTAGTGCAATTTGGGTTGGCGATTATTTTTTGTCCGACTTTCCAATCATCAGGATTAATCTCCGGAATCAGAAGAGGGACTTTGGGATCCATCCGGAAAAAGCTGGAGTTGTCGATTGCTATCGCACCGGCCTCTACTGCGATCGGCACAAACTTTTCGGAAAGCTGCGAGCTCGTGGCGAACAACACCAGATCCACGCCATCAAATGAGTCTTCCTGCAAGACTTCCACTTTAAGTTCATCGCCGCCGAACTCAATCGTCTCTCCTTCGGAGTCCTGTGAAGCGAAGACTCGAACTTCAGAATACGGAAAATCTCGCTGCTCCAGCACCGCTAACATTTCTCGCCCCACCAAGCCGGTTGCACCGGCGACTGCTATTACTGGTTCAGATTTAATTGCCATAATCAGCTAGAAACTATTCTCCTCCACTGAAAGAATCTTCTCAGCTTTCACTAACTGCGATCTAAGCTGTTCTCGATCAAAAGGCTTTGCCACCACACCGACGGCCCCTGCCAGAGTCGCCTCCTTAACGTTTTCCGGTGTTGGTTCCGAGGTTATGAGAAAAGCAACTTTACCATCTAACAGTTTATCCTTCTGCAAGCGCTTCAAAAGCTCACCGCCGGTCTGGCCAGAGGGAAAGTTATAATCAATAAAGAGCAGGCCAAAGCGCGATGGTTCCCGAGCAATTAACTCGTAGCCCTGATCGATCGAATCAGTCGATGTCACGTCTTTATATCCGAAGGCCTGTGCGAGCAGTCGCGTAAGAACCTGTACATACTGGACATTATCGTCAATTATCAGTATTGGGAGATCTGGGCTTTTAATTGATACCATAAATTGACGATTACTATACCAACTTACCATAAGAAGTAATAGTGACGACTGAGACGATATTTGTTTCTCCTAAGGGAGAGAAAATTAAGGCGGTTTCCACAGAAACCTTAGCTCACGTGCGCCTTGAGCAAAAGGAGCGCTATGCTATTTCGATGCTTCAAGTGTCCGAAGCTGCGGCTTTTAGCTTTGCCATGGTAATTCGCCATGCACTAGGAACCTTCGCTAAGGACGGGGTTGTCTCAGCAATCGTTGGAAGTTCGCTTGCAGGTGCAGTTGTCGCCGCAACCGCAAGACACTTAACAAATGCCGGAGCGACTCTCCGAGTATTTGTGCTCGATCAAGAAGCACTTGAGCCTGCGACCAAAGAGCAACTAACGATTCTCTCAAAGCTATCAGTCGAAGTTTACCAAGTACGGGGGAGAAGAGGATTTACTGATGTTGTTGATTCATTCGACTCAGCGCACACTGTACTTTGGGGAATGCACGGCTCCTCCAGAGACTCTGAGGAGGTTAGCGCGCAGTTTACCGAGCGACTGAACGAACATACAGTTCCCGTTCACACTGTAGACTCACCTCCCGGAATTGATCCAACCACTGGAGAGAGAGTGGGAACGGTACTTTACGCCTCATCAACTCTCTCGTTGGGAATGGTTCTTTCCGGTCTATTTAGAGCTAATACTTTTGTTGGAAGACATTACATCTGTGATGCCCTGATTCCGGCTACGCTGTACCAAGCCGTAGATCTCTCTCTTGGCGAACTCTTTTCCGAACAACCGGTTATCAAAATAACGCCTGTCGAGGAAGGTAAATGAATCTTCCGGCGTATTCAGTCAGAGAGTTAGTTGCTCAAATTAGATCGTCGAAGTTAGATCCTCTCGAGCTGGCGGAGGCCTATCTTAGCCTGATTAGGCGCGATAATAGTAAAATTAACGCTCTAATCTCGCTGAATGAAACTCAAGTATTGACGCAGGCCAAGGCACTTGCCAAAAAGCAAAAACGCGGAGAACTACCGGGCCGCCTTCCGGGAATTCCGTTTTCGGCAAAGCATAACATCGCTGTTTCTGGTTTCTCGATCAGTGATGGGAGTAAACAAGGGTTTCAGGAATCAGTTTCAGAAGATAGTCCTCTGGTTTCGCTCTTACGAGCTGAAGGCGCC
>CAZJXY010000263.1:0-5638 GCA_964549925.1 uncultured Bdellovibrionales bacterium
GGCGCTTTACTTGGAGCTCTGCATGGCTATAGGGGTCTATTTGCGCCAGACGGAGCGACTCAGTCCGAAACGGAGAGGAACAGGAAATTGCTCGATGGAATTGCTCTCGGCGAGATAATTCGAGAGCAAGTTCAGGAGTTTTGCTCTGAGTTAGTTCCCAAACACTCCGCCTGAGGTGATGTTACAATGCCGAACTTACGACATATTTCTGGCAGTCATCGGACCCTAGGTAATTTTGACTAACTTTGACTGAAGCCTCAAAATACTCTCCGAGGAGAATTCGATGATGTTTGATAGAACTCCGGCCACGGGCGGTGATCGTAAGCTAGCAGCTCCACCGACGACTCAAAAGTTGGGTGATCCTGGAGCCACTCAATTTGATACCCCTCTTACCATGTCGTCAGGCGTGCGCGATCAATTTCTGGAGCGACGCTTTAGAGACGTTGGGCAGATAGACCTAGAAGCGTTAGCAAATCAGGGAAAGATTGCCTACTTGAGTAAGAGCGCTCCGATCGATGAATTTTATGAGGTCTCTGCCGCAATTCCAAATGTTGAGGCAGGCACGTATCGAATTAGGGATGAAGGTGCCGAGAGTCCTTCCGTGACCGTTAAAAAACGTGGCGACGGACATGCTCAGCTAACCGAGACAATCGATTATATCGATCCAGAAGAGGGAATGGTGGATACGATTCGGTCACACGGAAAACTGATCGGGGTAGTGGTAAAATCCAGAACTACGTATAAAGCCAAAAATCATACGGACTGTCTAATTCATGGCGATGAAGTCGAGGGACTAGGAAGATTTTTCGATCTAAAGGCTGATTCGATCGAATCACTTGATGCCTTCCAGAATGAGTTAGGACTCTCTACGGAACAAGAGATTTCGCCTTCTTACTTCGAGCAGAGACAGGAAGCGGGGATGTCTTCACGTCAGCTATCTGTTTGGAAATTCCATCGTCAGTTTGAGGATTACATCATGGGTGTTGTCTCAGGGACCCTTACCCCGATTGGTTTTTTAAGTGCTACCGTAGCGAGTGGTGGCTCAAAAAGTGCTATGATTATCGCACTGCTCTCGGCTGGACTGTGTGATGGGCTATCCGATTCAGTAGCAAACAGTCAGTCTACGCAGTCTGGATCACGCGCTTCGGTAATGGATCAGGCTAAGTTGTTTGCAAAGACACTGACTGGGAAAGTCGCTGTGCCCCTGACTTTTGTGCCGATGGTTCTTGCAGCTGGGAGCAACACGACGATTACTGTTGTGAGTTCTCTATGGGCCGCAGCGCTTCTTGCTGGGACAGCTAGTGTTCAAGCTATCGCCCATGAACGTTCTGTTCCAAAAGCAGTGGGACAAATTCTAGCTTGGGGTGGCGCTGCTGTTGGAATCGGAACAGCTCTGGGAAATATAGTTCCGCCAATACTAGAGCGGTTATTATAGCAGCGACTTATTAGAAGCGTATAAATTGCCTCTCGAAAAATGGAACTAATAGATTTTTCGGAATGAAGCTGCTAGGTTTCGTAGCCATGAAAGAACTAACCGTCGATCAACTTGTGCAGAGGCTCTCAAATGGCGAAAAGATTCAAGTCGTAGATATTCGTGAAGCGCCAGAACACCGTGATTGGAGTATCCCTGGGAGCATGAACTGTCCTGCTTATAATGCCATCGGAACCGGGGACTTGTCGGCACTACAAAGTTTTGTTGGCAAACTTTCAAAAGAGAAGCAAGTGGTTACTGTCTGTCGCGGGGGATTTCGATCGCAAAGTGCAGCACAGTTCTGGGAAGGGCAGGGCTTTGATGTGCTTAACTTACACGGTGGGATGGGTGCCTGGAGTCTTGCCTCGTCAGTGGCAGAGATCGAACTGCCAGGCAAAAATATAGATCGAGCGTTTCAGATTAGGCGAAACGGAAAGGGCTGTCTCTCTTATCTTCTTATCTCAGACGGTCAAGCCGTAGTGATAGACCCAAGTCTTCAGCCGAAGGTTTACGCTGAACTCGCTGCCAAGCATAAGGCCAAAATTCGTTTTGTGATTGATACCCACGTACATGCTGATCATATTTCACGAGGAAGAGCCTTAGCATCCTTGTCGAGAGCCCAGTATCTTTTACCGATTAATGATCGAGTGAAATTCGACTACGACTCGATTAAATCAGATCAAGAAATTGAAATCGGCAGGGCAAAACTTAAAGCCATTCACACTCCTGGCCATACCGGTGAGAGCATGTGCTACCTAGTGGACGGTGAACTTCTTTTTAGCGGAGATACCATCTTTACCGATAATGTCGGACGGCCGGATTTAGAGAAAGGCGATAGTGGCGCCGAGGCGGGTGCACGGGCTCTTTTTACTTCGCTCAATCAAAAAGTGCTTCGACTTCCGGATCACGTTCGGATATTGCCAGCGCATACTGGTGCGACAATAGGATTTGACTCAAAAGTGATATGTACAACCGTTAAGGATATTAAAGATCTCTTGAAAAGTTCGATTGGCGTGGAGAGTGATTTTGTTAAAACTGTTGTAGGACGCCTAACCGCAAAACCTGGCAATTTTGATTCGGTAATCGCCGTAAATGAGGGGAAGTTGGACTTAGCCGGGGAAAACCCAGCGATGCTCGAGGCTGGTCCAAACCGCTGTGCTGCCTGTTAATCAATTTAGCAGATGCGTATCAGTGCCAGAGGGTCATGTCTGAGGCCTCAGATTGGGCCTCGATCTCCAAGTATTTCTTGTATTGATTGGGTTCTAAGAATTTTTCAACTTGCGATCGCAGTAACTCGGCTTCCAGTTGCGAGCGTTCTATATAGAAGCGCATTTTATCTTCAGGCGAACCTTCGAATGTAACTCCAACAGCTGCCGGATCTGCGGCGTCGAAATTTTCGAGTTCCTTCTCAACAAATTTCATGCTCTGCGTTAACTTTGCCTCCTGCTCCGCGTTTAGAGAGAGTTCCCTAGATAATAGCAAGACCTGCTTCAATTGTTCCTCTGACTTCCTACGCTCAAACGCCGCTTGCCGTTGAGAGCTAAAGAATTCAGCATTATCTTTGCCGATTATTTGAGCGAGCCGATCTTTCATTTCAGGTGAGCTTGAGCTTAAGCGCCTCTGCTTCTGCTCAAGATATAATTTCTTCAATTCCTCTCGCTGTGTCTCGCTAAGTTGAACAAACTTACCGACTACTTTAACTCTAGTATCAGCGATAAAATTTCGTAGTTTGTTGGTTGAGTCGGGCTGCCTTTTCGGTTTGACTGGCTCAGCGGTTCCTTGGAGACCGTCCAATTTATCTTCAAAAGCGTCAGTTTCAGCATCGGTTTTCGGTTGTTCCATCGAGCTCGAAGCATCCGATTGGATTCTCAGATCTAATCCAGATTTTGCTTCAACTGCCGCATTTCTGGAGAGCAGCTGAGCAAGATCTTGTTTTGAGCGGATCGCAATCCAGCTCGCACTGAGCGCCCACACAAGTGTAAGTCCGAAGATAAAATTTTTCATAGATCGAGCCTGTTACCTCGGAAATGGTTTAACCGCCTGAGGTTTAAGTTTACCCTTAATTGTAGAAGAGGGCGATAGGATCGATTATGCTCCGTGAGCTTTCGGCGGTGCTATCCCTTTCCCTTGAGGGATTCCTCTTTGGCTCGGAGCTCTAGATAACGACTGACATTACCGAGCATCAAGAGCTTCTCTTCGGCAATCTCCTTCAGTAATTCCGCTCGCTCTTGCTCTGTCAAACTGAGGTCATCTTTACAGGATGACATTTCAAATCTCTGATATAATTTGAATATTACCTCGCTTTGATGATGGAGACTCTCAATGTCTTGTTCGCTGGAACTTAGTTTGAGCGGAGACTTAAGGATTACTTCACTCATCTCAGATAGTGTCTTTCCCGAGAGATCTGGAAGCAACCTGGTGAGTGATTCATGCAAATTGACCCGATTGCTAGATTTCTGATGTTGATTTTCATGCGGCCGATGATCGTATGTGATAACAAGACCAGAGTAGTTATCGAGCAGCTGATCTAAAGTTGAACGGTCAATTGCTTGCGTCACAATTACTTCCTCATGGCCTGGGATTCCGAGCGCGCAGAATTTGTCGCTACAGAGGAATGTGATGACTTGCTCTAACTCTAAATCCTTGGCTAGTTGCGAGAGATCTTGAACAGAGTCGATTAGCCTAAGTCCCCATTCCCCAGAAATTGTTCCGCATGGAAATGCTTCCGAGGAGAGATTATGAGAGGCATCATCCTTCTCATTTAGCGTCAGCCCATCCAGGAAGTCCTTCAGCGGAAGGGGCTTTGCCTCCCCATTTTGGGCGTTTGGCGTGTTTTGATTAAAGTCCTGATTGCCCATAAGGGAATGCCGTACTCGGCCGAAAACTGTGTGAATGATCGGGCTCGGACACCGAAAGAACGACGAGAAATGAGCGAAATAGAAGAGTTCACCACTAGGATGAAGAGGGAGCTAGAAAAGGTGCGCTAAAAACTCACCCCAGAGCTAGCATACGATTTAATGGGAGTAGGGCGCGTTCGATTATACCGGGGCTTAATGTTACCTGAGGGGACATACGCTCCATGCAGCTAATAAGCTTGTCCATGGTGTTTAACTTCATAAACGGACAGTCGTTACAGCTGCATCCGTTTTCTGGTGGCGCTGGAATGAACTCTTTGTTCGGATTCTTCTTTTTCATTTGATGCAAGATTCCGGCTTCAGTCACCACGATGAATTGCTTAGCAGAACTTTCTGTAACAAAGCCCAGTAAAGAAGAGGTCGATCCAATATGGTGCGCATGCTGAAGTATATTCTCGGGGCATTCTGGATGAGCTGCAACCAAAGCGTTTGGATACCTAACCTTTAATTGAACCAGCTGCTTTTCGCTAAAAGTCTCGTGAACGATACAAGATCCCTTCCAAAGTATCATGTCACGGCCAGTCTTTTTTATTAGATAACTTCCCAGATGCTGGTCTGGTGCAAAGATTATCGGAGTACTTCGCGGTACCGATTCGACCACGCGAACAGCGTTACTTGAAGTGCAAAGAATATCACTTAATGCCTTTACTTCAGCACTGCAATTAACATAGGTGATGACCGTATGTCCTGGGTGCTGATCGATAAAAGACTTAAATTTATCGGCTGGACAGTTATCTGCCAATGAGCATCCCGCCGCCGTGTCCGGGAGAAGCACTGGTTTGTTTGGATTCAAAATCTTGGCTGTTTCCGCCATGAAATGAACTCCAGCAAAAACAATTACGTCGGCGTTGGTCTTAGCGGCTTGTTGGGCAAGGCCGAGGGAATCTCCCACGTAATCTGCTACGTCTTGAATCTCAGACTCTTGATAGTAGTGGGCCAAAAGTACGGCGTTAAGTTTTTTCTTAAGCGCCAATACTTTTTCAGCCTTTGTTGTCATTAGTCCCAGATCTAGTAACCCGCGTTCTCGTCTGAGGATACAGTTTCTTCGCCTTGATGACCTCCATCTTCCCCAGATGGTTCTGTATCACGTGATCCTTCTGGCTTATTGCGCGGAGCGCTAATCGCGGTAGCCTTTTTTATAAACAAGCTCTTTCCGCTCTTGACCGTGGCATTCTCAAGTTTCAGCCCCATATCCATGCAGTCTTCCTCAGCCAAATCAACGAAAGAATAACAGTCGCGTAAGCTGAATCGT
>CAZJXY010000264.1:0-5603 GCA_964549925.1 uncultured Bdellovibrionales bacterium
GGCAGGAATAGTAGCCATAGTACCTGGTAAGAGATTCGTAGGGTTTGGCTACATGACTTGAGATCAGAGCCAGGAACTCGAGTCCATCGAACTCATGCGCCGTGCCGTCTTTGGTTGTATAGGTAACGATGTCGTCTTGAAGGGAGAGCTTTTCCAAGGATATTGGGCCGCGTTCTATATAGCGAGCTACGAACTTCTCACTTTCCGCATCTTGGAAAGAGTCCCCGATCCAGACGTTAAAGCCCGTAAACTCCTGAGAGAGGATCTGAGCTACGTCGTTATCGGTTATGAGTTCACGCTTAGCTAATGTGGAGAGCACGCCTTCAGCGAACTTGGAGTTAAGTTTACCGAGATCAATCTCTTTAAACTGGGTGAAGGATCCATCGGAGCCAAAGAGCCCGTCAGCTAGGCAGCCATGCAGATGAGGGTTCCAGTTAAGAGCCTCGCCAGCGGTTTGCAGCGTGAGAACGGCTGCGGGTGTTGCTTCCTCAGCGCCAAGTACCTCAGCGATAGAACCCCAAGCAGCGTTAAAGAGAATACTGTTAAGACTGCGGTCGTAGCGGAAGTAGCTCCTAAGGCGCTTAGGAATGGTAAATATAATGTGCCGGTTTGGAACGGGCTCTAAGACCTCGGCGTATAGGTGCTCGGCAAATTTAACGGAACGTTTTGCCATGCAGCAGGGGCAAACCCCGCGCTTTTTGCAGGAGAAGGCCACAAGCATAGAGTGCTTACACCCGTCGCAGTACACACGAGCAGCGCCGTGTTCTAAGAGCCCACAGTCAAGATACTCGTCAAAGGTGGTAAGCACTTCGTCTCTAAGCACCCCGTACTCGGGCTGGAAACGCGCCTCCCAAACCCGTGGAAGTTCATCCCGGAGGCTGAACACTAGCTGGTATAAAGCGCTCTTCTCAGGTTCTCGCCTACGGTAGTGCTGCAGCCGAGACTTGGTGCGGTCCCAAGAATTACAGCGGTACACATAAGCTTAATCGCGGGGATTTTTGGAAAGTTGCTTACTTTCAGTTGGAAAACAGCTCTACGCCATCAGATGGACTGATTGAGGAATTATCCTACCCAAGCGGTTTACTGAACTACTCTGTCCCCGCGACCAATCCATTTTTCGGCAACTCCTCCGGATTCAAAGAAGAGATATTTGCTCTCGGATTTAGAAACCCCTGGCGCTTTAGTGTCGACCAGCCGACGGGGAGAATTTGGTTGGCGGATGTCGGACAAAACGAATTAGAAGAGGTCGATATCGTAGAAAATGGAGGTAACTACGGCTGGAATACAACAGAGGGGAGTTCTTGTTTTAATCCTTCTAGCGGTTGCGATAAGACCGGACTTTCTGACCCGGTAGCGGAGTATGATCATTCCGTTGGTCAATCTATCACTGGGGGGTATGTGTATCGTGGTAGTTTGATACCGGAGTTATTCGGAACGTATCTGTATGCCGATTTTGCAAGTGGAATTTTATTTGCGCTCAAACTCGATGGATTATTTTCAGTTTTGGTCAAGCAAGTTCTGGATACAGAGTTAAACATCTCATCTTTCGGGGTCGATCAGAGCGGCGAGGTTTATCTAGTGTCATATGGGGATGGAAAGATTTACCGAGTTTCTAGGTAGTGCCCGTTGCTTTAGGATTTTACACTAATGAACATTTACTTGTGAGCAAGGTATTACCCGTATTCTGAGCCTCAAACTACTTCAGCGCACATGGCGTCTTATTACTTTTGTATGAGGTTTATGGTTTCAGTTCTCAGGCTGAATGTTGAGGCGTTCCGCTTGAGTCTTCTGGCCTTCGTTTCTCAAGTCCCCGTTACTATACGTCTCATCCTTGAAATTCACCGATGACCCCAGGGCTTGTCGTCTCTCGTTCGAGCGAGTACTCGAGGCTATTATTTCACATGGGATAAACCAGAAGGAGGAAGCTTGGTTTATCGCACTTTTGATAAATTAGGTCTCCTCGTAAAATTAAGCTCTTAGCAACACGAGGTCATTCTTTCGGAATGCCTCAAATTTTAAGGAGGAGACCTATGGATAGATTATTCTGCGGAATTGATTTGGGAACAAGAGCTAGTTCGGTGTGTATTATAGATTCTAAGAAAAGGGCGATAAAGCGTTGGAGCGGAAAGAATCATGAGCTAGCAGGAATTATTGAGAAATTCTGCCCTAACATTCATTGTGTTGTAGAGACTTCGCCATTGGCTGAGTCTACTTGTCGTTCAATTGAAGCGCTTGGTGGGTCGATTGAAATTATTGACTCCCGGCATGCTAAGGCGCTTCTAAATGGCAAAAAGAAAACTGATCGGATTGATGCGCAGGTACTGGCTGAGCTCGCCCAGATGGGCTGGTATAAGCCAATTCATCGAAAAGAGGGAAAATGTCGAGAACAGAGATCCTTTCTTGTTGCACGGGCTCAGATTGTGAAGTCTGCAACTAGCCTTAAAAATACCATCCGCGGCATGTTCAAAGCTAATGGGGTGGTATTACCCAAAGGTGGTGATGGCCAAGCTTTTGTAAGAACTGTGCGGGAAGCCATGAAAACGCTGCCCACCTTAGTTCAATCATCAGTGACACAGCTTCTTATCTGCTGGATTCAGCTGCATCGCTCTAAAGCAGGGATGTATCGAACTTTGGATAAAATCGCTCATAGAGATGCTAGCGCATCTCTTCTAATGACCGTTCCTGGCGTAGGTGCTGCCACTGCGGTTGGATTCTCCAGTACCATTGCAACGCATACACGCTTCTCCGATAAGAAAAAGGTAGCAAGTTACCTCGGACTTGCTCCAAGAGTGTACCAATCAGGAGATGCTAATTACCATGGTCACATAACTAAGAAAGGAGATTCACTTCTGCGCTGGCTTCTGATTGAGGCAGCACATGTAATTCTCACAAGAATTAAAGACCCCTTTGCCTTGCGAGAGTGGGGACTGCGCCTGGTAGAAAAAAAGGGATTGGCTAAAGCTAAGATAGCAGTGGCTCGAAAACTTTCGGAACTTCTATTCACTATATGGAAGACAAATAAAGCCTTTGTTGCAGCTTAATCACAAATCTTAACAGAGCCATTTAATGACAATTATGACATGAGGAATGGTTGGCTTCGGTGTGGTAGATCTTCGCGAGACCGTTGAACTTCGAGTTCGTATTTCACTGTGAGACTACCCTCCGATCCCATCCTGTAGCACTTCAAAAGAGTGACTACGTAAAGAACGCTGACTAAGCCACCTTTCCTGATGCCATATGTGCAGTAAGTAAAACTTATGACATCTCTAAATGCTCGATCGCCACCCTCGCTGGGCTTGCCTTGCCCCAAAACGCGAAAATCCTCATTTTCGCAAATTCTTCTTGCTAGGGTTTAAAGAACGGTCCCCATGAGGAGCTTACCATATCGTTAAACGGTAATCTTTTTTAGCGGCATCGTTCGGATATATTTATAGAACTTGTGAGTATCTTGTTATGTTTAAAAATGGAGAACAAACCTCCAGTAGTAAAGGTGTATCTCGGGCACAAGTAAATTCCTCAGCTTCCCGGTACAGTCAGCCCTGTAAGAGCACTGGCAATACGATTGGATTAACCGAAATATCTATGATAAACAGAGTACAATATGCTGTTAAAATATAGGTGAGGGATTTATGAAGGGCAGTCTTATCGGTCGATCTTCTTATTCTTTATCGGCAGGCTTACTTATCGCGATCCTTCTTTGCAGCTGTTTGATTCCTGCGCTCGCTTTAGCTCAACCTGAAAACTTCGACTCAGTTAGCGTGCCTTCATTGCCGACCGGATGGCTCTCTCACACCACCACTAGCGGACAAGCTTGGAAGACAGTCAATGATTTTAGCGATACCGCCCCGAACTCCGCTTTCTTTCACGGAACCTCCGATGCAAGTCGGGTTACACTTGATACTCCGACGTTCTTTAGACCGAAGGTTCCTACAACGGTAAGCTTTCGCCATAAGTTTAATTTTGAAGGGAGCGGTGCGAATTACTACGACGGAGGCCGTCTCTATGTTACGACCGGATTGGGAAATTATGGAGAGCAGTTTGAGCTGACCGCGGCCGGCGGAAGCTTTTCAGTCGGTGGTTATAACGGAACGATCGCTTCCGGCTCCGGAAGTTTCGTGCCTGGAGCCTCGGCTTGGGTTGCAAATTCAGCGGGTTTTATAACCACAACCGCTCAGTTGCCGTTATCGTCGCCGAGTGCCTTTGAAAGTTTGTCGTGGGGTTTTCAGTCTGATGGTTCAGTTTTATCGCCGGGAGGTTGGTGGATCGATTCGATAACTATCTCGCCCACAATTGATCTAAATATGGCAGTGTCGATCAATCCGAATCCGGCGATACTTGGGGCCGCGTCAACGTTGAGATATTCGGTGAATAATCCTTCATCATTGTTGGCAACGAATGTCTCGGTGAATATCGTTTTGCCGGTGGGGTTCAATCCGAGTACTGTTTCAACTAACCTTGGGGTAGCTTCCCTAAGTCAAAATGTCATAGTTGTTACGTTTCCGGCGATTCTGGCCGGCGAAACGGCGATTATTACTGTAAATGGCTCAATATTATCTACTGCACTGACTGACTATGCTCTTAGGGTTACCTCAGGGGAGAATATATTCAAGAAGAGTTATGGATTAAGACATCTTAACTTCTCCCCAGCCCCTCCAAATGGAGTTATTTCAACCTCGCTGTTCCAGTCGTTTGATTTCTTTGATCCGGTTAACGATGCTTGTCAGAGCCAGGCTATCGGCAGTTCTGGGATAGGAAAGATAATGGTAGCGGCTGGTGACGGCTGTTCAATGACACAGAAGGCGCTTAATGTACAGACGGCAGGAGCGATCGCTCTCGTTGTTATTTCGCCTAACGCTAACATGGTGGTTGCTGATGAAGATGGCGCGGGGGTCACAATTCCAATCTTCCTTGCTAGCCAGTCTGACATCGTGACTTTACCGATTGCAGCTGGCTCCGGATTTGATGTCGAGCTTCAGGCGCTTCCATCTACCTTACTTAGTTCGGCTGTTGCGCTTGGAGATCAGTTTGATGCAGAGATCCTTAATAATTCGGCTACTCTAACAGCAAGCGCTGAAGCCGATGATGATGGAGATGGAGTTGTTAACTCCCAGGATCAATGTCCATCCGATTCAAAAAAGGTTTTTGTGGGAGTTTGCGGGTGTAACAAGCCGGATTCAGATAAGAATAAGAATGGTATTATCGATTGCTTGATTAATCAGGATCTAATGTCCCAGGTGAAGGGAGCCCTCAAACTGTTGAACAAGGTGCAGCCTCTAAACGGCCTTTCCGGCAAGACTCTTTCATCGCAAAACAAGACTAGAGCTAAGCTTAAATCCACGGTTAAAAACATAACCTCAATTGTTTCGGTTAATCAGGCTGGGATCTTGGTTTCCTCCAGCAAAATTAAGGTTAAGAGTCTGAGTTCGGCTGCGAGTAAATCTGTAAATAGTGTGTTGAATGCGAATTTGAGTGGCTTCAATTCGGCAAAGCTTGGAGCAAAAAAGAGTTTGAACAAGCTGCTTAAAGGGATTATCTAAGATCTTCAACAAAGGAACAATTACTTGTGAGTAAAATGCTACCCGTATTCTGGGCCTCACACTACT
>CAZJXY010000265.1:0-5586 GCA_964549925.1 uncultured Bdellovibrionales bacterium
ATACTTCCAATAGTGTCGAGTAATCTATTACCTTTGGATCAAACTCAATCTGAATTACTTCAGCGTGACCCGTCGCGCCGTTAGAAACATCTTCGTAACTTGGTTTGTCTGTACCTCCACCGGAGTACCCTGAAATAACTGATTTTACACCCTTCAAACTTTGAAAGACTGCTTCCGTGCACCAAAAACATCCGCCGCCTAAAGTTGCTGTCTCAGAAGAATTAGTGTTACTGATGTCGTTTGTCATAGTGTTGGGTTTATCCTCTGTAAAGGCCACTGGTACTAAGAGCAGAACGGCGATAGATGCAATTGCCAAAGCCAGCGCGGACTTTAACGTAATTTTAAAATTCAATGGTTTAACACTAAAAATGTTAAATTAGATTGATACTTACTCGTTATTTACCTGTATCAGACGCAGATAGCTCTGCAAAACTTCAATCCTAGGCCGGGTTCCCACTCCCTTCTCCTTTAGCCTTAAACCCCCTGATTTTACTCGCGCCAAAACACTCTCTTCAACTTTCGCGATTTCTTCGGCATGTCCTTTTTTCAGCGCAACTTCAGCGTCCGAGCGTTCGTCCTGCAAGGCTTTAAGTGCGCTTTTCCTTTCTTCCCCCTTCAGGGTTTTTGAGATCTCGCTCTGACGATTAGAGAACTGTTTGGTCAATTGGGTCAGTTCCTCGGATTGAGCATCGGCTAGCTCTGCCCGAGCTAGCTTTCCGGCCAAAACTTGCCAAACTTTAGCCTGGAATGCGGGTGTATCCACCCCGCGCTTATCACTGCTCTTTACCTCCTGGCGAGATTCCAAATAAAGCGAGACTAGGGAAACCGTTTGCAAAAACGGGTCATTCGCGGCTCCTTCAAGGCCATCATCTTTGAGATCGATCTGTATCGGTAAATCTACTTTCCCTGCGGTCTTTTTCTCCCAAGCCTTAAAAAGCGGCCCAGCGGCAGACTCAAACTGTCGGTCAGTCAAACGAAACAATCCCCTGGTACCTTCGGTATCAACTCCAGGATTCCCGTCCGAAGCCGCCATCATAAAACCCACTAACTCTTTAATTTCGTTTTCAGGAAGGCGCTCAAACATACCTAGCTGAATCAGAAAGTCGTAAGTCAGTGCTCTGACTTCGTAACTTGCATCGCCGTTTCGCGTTCCCACATTCTCGAAGGTAATCAGATTCGAGTCGGCATCTCGTGAGACGCGAACCGATGATCCGTTTTGGACTGGATCCCAGTCAGTTCTAGAAAAAACGCCTCGTAGCTGTGATACGACCCTAGAGATTGCTTCGTCTGAGCGAGATCTAGATTGCCTGTATGCGGCTACAATTGTAGCAATCTCATCTGGGCCGATTGCTTCAAGGGTCGATGGCGGAGCCACTCCGGCAGTTCGAGCTGAATTAAACAGAAGAATTGCCATACTTTCATGGCTGGACTTCCCTTCACCGATTGAAGTCAGATCGATTGGAGATTTCGGGGAGTCACCATCTGCATTTACCGAAGCCGTACAATTATTCAATTGAAATGGATCGGGACTTCCCTCCGTCACGTTATCTCCGGCAATCAGCGGTACGGCAGCTAAAGCAAGCTTACCAAACATTCCCTATTTCTCCAGCACAACACAGAACAGACCCAATGACCGGAACCCTGCCGGTCAATATCAATTTTAACCCGAATCCACAGGCTAAAAAACTGGATTAAGAGGAATTATTTGCGCTTGGCAGCTTTTTTAGCTTTCTTGCGCTTTCTTGTAGCCCCGAAAGTTCCACGATTTATCTTTCCGCGTCTGGTTCGTTGATCGCCTTTTCCCATGGCAGCTCCAAATTAAGGTTAGTCTAGATAAACTCAAATCACCGCAAACAGATGAGCTTTAAACTCAGTATCCCTGCCTCGGCTATTACTGCTATATAGTGCATAGATGAAGCAGAGTAAAGCGGCAACTCCCAATCGCGGCAGGTCATTTGACCGAAAAATCGAAGAGAAGATCTACGGACGCAACGCCTGTCTAGCCGTTTTCAATGAGCGGCCCGGGGATATTGTAAAGATATATGCAGATATCGAGCGTAAGGGGAGCTTTTCTGAAATGCTACGCTGGGCCGCCAGTGAAAAGAAAGCTTACCATTTGGTTGAACAAGATGAGCTTGCCAAGGTCTCCGAGTCAGGTCACCACGAGGGAATCTGTCTCGTCGCTAAAAGAAGAACTCAGCTACCTTTCGAGCAAGTTTGCAAATCACTGGAGAAAACTTCGCGCTGCGCTGTGCTTTTTCTTGACGGAGTTTCGAATCCACATAACCTAGGAGCAATTATCAGAAACGCTGCCCACTTCGGAGTGTTTGCGATCTTGACCGATTCAAAGGCCGGAGCAACTCTTTCGGCAGCTGCTCAAAGAGTAGCAGAAGGTGGGGCGGAGTTTGTGGAATTTTTGCGCCTGGAGGATTCCACGACAGCGCTAAAAACCTTAAAAAATTCAGGCTTCAAAGTAGTTTCGAGTTCTCCGTTAGCTCCGAAATCTCTCTTCCAAGTTGGGACTATTTCGAAAGCTGTATTCATATTAGGATCTGAGGCCAGGGGAGCATCCAAAGAGATTGCTGCTCTCGCCGATATTACAGTATCAATTCCTGGGAGCGGATCGATTCAGAGCCTGAATGTGGCCTCGGCTTCAGCACTCATTTTGGGCGAGTGGTTTCGACAGGATAGCCGATAAGCTTAAATTACCCCTAAGCTCTTCAATGACTCTAATGTTGCGCAGAAGCGCTCATATTGAGCTTCAATATCGCCCAGGTCCATTTGAAAGTCCGTTCCCGAAATTTCCATCTCCAGTCGGTGCTTACCCGACGCCGTCCTCGAAAGGGTAATTTTACCGTAGCGTGGATCTAGAATTATGTCTTTTACTTTCTGGCACTTTAGCAAATCTTTGACTAACTCCGGCTGGTCGCTCTTAATCAAAAAACGCTTATCTATCTCCGCTTCACCAATTTGCAAATCCTTAAAGCCGATCAAATCAAGAAAATTCTGAATCAGATTCTGATCGGCGAGCTCAAAAGAGAACTCCCTCAACACCGGCAGTTCCGCAGAAATCAGAATGTACTCTCGCGGGCTTTTTGTTGGCGTGACAAAAGCTGACACAGCAACTGAAATGTCAGTGTATTTTAGTTCAGTCGCTGGATGGTAATAATTCATGAACCCATCCGGATGGAATGTTCCTCCCTGTCTTTTTGCGAGTTCAATTAGGTAGCTATCTCTATAGTCCCTAGGAGAGAGATCTTGGCACGACTCGCGATCACTTGGCTCAAGCGGGCTTGGCTGCTTCGGTAATTCGGGATCCGGTACCATACGGGCTCACTACTAAATATTTTCAGATATAAATCTTTTGACGTACTACACAACTACTTATAATTCTGGGGGTGATGACTCCGCTTCGCTTCCTCTCGTAACTCATGAGCAATTCGTCGAAACTCTGACGTCTGCTCAAGCGAGAGGTTAGGATATTGCAAGTGCATCGCCTCAAGGTGATGCTTAATAATTGCTGCTACGATCACGCGTGCTTTAATCTTATCATCGGCAGGTACAACGTACCAAGGCGAGTTATCGGTTGACGTGGCCGAGATGTATTTGGAAGCAGCCTCCAGATGCTGATCCCAAAACTTACGCTCTAATAGATCACTACGATTAAACTTTCTCCTTTTTTCCACCAGCTCAGCCCGATCAGCTAGGCGATCAGCCTGCTCTTCAGGAGATATCAGCAGGTATATTTTTACTATTCCTCGGTTTTGACTGTGGTTCTTCTCTTCCCATCCGCGAATCTCCCCCAATCTTCCCTCCCAAAACTCTGGGGTAGCTTTATCCGCAGAGATCCCTCGATGGGTAAGTAACTCCGGATGCACCCTAACCGTTCCTACCTCCTCGTAGTGGGTCCGATTCCACATTCCTAAGTGCCCCAGTTCGGGTAGAGCGCGCGTATGACGATCGAGGAAACTCTCAGCGAATTCTTGCGCAGTGGGCCTTTTAAACGTGGTATAGTCGACTAAAGTAGGATCGATTCGCTTCATTATTTCTCGACACATATGATCCTTACCAGCTGCGTCCATGCCCTGAATCGCAATTAGCTGAGCCTTACTCTTATCGGCTATCAACAACTCCTGAAATTCCAGAATGTCTCGAGTAAGCGATCCAAACATACGGTCGCATTTTGAAAGCGTAGACCTTTCGCCGCGACGAAATATATCCGCCTCTGTCTTAAATTTGGAGAGATCAATATTTTGCCAATCACTTACGTGATATTTTACGAGATCGATATCAACTTTTCCCACTCTCTGATACCTCTTAGTCGATAAGGTTGAATCAAGGAGAAATTATACAGAGGATCCTATTTAAATCAAAAATCTTGGGGCAAAACCTGAGTTGGGTCTCAGATTCAAAAGGTGGCTTTTATATGCAATGAAAGCCACCATTTAGCCTAACAAGGCGTTTACTTGTAAAGGGATATCAAGATTACCGATATATTTATCAGGCTTGCCTAACATACACAATTTGGTAGAGCTGCACGTATTTTAGCCTAAATAGCGCCGCACAGGTAAGCAAGTAAAAGCGCCATCTTCGCCTAAAGACTTCATCGTAATTCGACTTTAGCCTAGGCCAAGCACACTCAAAGTTTTTATCCCAAGCGAGTAAAGTCTTGTCATAATCTGTGCCGAACTCGTGCAGATGATCGATCAACAGTCCCTCTTTCATCGGGCGAGTCAACTCTTTGAATTTTGGAAGATATCCATTTGGAAAGATATACTTGATCAACCAAACTAAAAACTCATCAAAAGCGGGTCTCGATTTGGTGCTAAAACTTTCAGCGCTGATTGCTTGGAGCAAAAATCGTCCATCTAGTTTCAAGCACCTCTGAACCGTCTGAAAATACGCCGGAAGATTCTTTCGCCCCACTGCTTCTATCATTTCGATTGAGACAACTGCGTCGAATTCGCCCTCAATCTGACGATAATCTTTAAGTAGAATTTCAACTGGGAGCCCCTTACAGCGTTCTCGTGCAAATTCCGCTTGCTGCTTTGACACCGTTAACCCAGTTACGCTCACTCCGTAATTTTTAGCTGCGTACTCGGCAAAATTCCCCCATCCACAACCTATATCCAAGACCTTCATTCCCGGGCTGAGACAAAGCTTCTTGCAGCAAAGTTCGAGCTTGGCCTCCTGGGCCTGATTCAAGTCCCTAGCCTTTTCCCAATATCCGCAGGTATAAGTAAGCGATCGATCGAGCATCGCTCGAAAAAGATCATTTCCAAGATCGTAATGCGCCTTTGCTACTTCGAATACTCCGCGTCCACGCTGTGAATTAAATAGTGTCGAGCGCAAAAGAAGCGCCAACCCCTCGGGCCTCAATAAATTCCAACGGCTACGCGGTTTTGAAAGGACACTGTACATGAATTCATCCAGTGACCGCGCATTCCAACGACCCTGAGCATAACCCTCAGCCAAACCATATACTCCGGAGCGCTTTAGAATTTGATACGCCTCGGTCTGATCGATCTCAATATCACTGGCAGAATTTTGCTCTGCCCGGACATCTAAGTTAAATGCTTCTGCAAC
>CAZJXY010000266.1:0-5559 GCA_964549925.1 uncultured Bdellovibrionales bacterium
GGAATCCCGAACCTACGGTCGAATCTGAGTTATTGATCCGTTCAAAATGCTGGGAGGAGCTAGAAGCTTTAAACTCAGAGATCAGATTCCTGCAACGCCGAATTGTAAAGCTCGAACACAGAGGAAGATCAACTCACGGGCGAACGAAGCAGTTGGAAAATGCTCAAGCCATGGCAAAAATTTACAAAATGGCTGAAAGAATCTCTGATTTTCAAGAAGGGAGAAAACCCGATGCGCTGCAGCTCGGACTAGCACTGGCACTATGCTCTCCAGGTGGAACACAGGGCGACATATTTCAGCGATTAGTTCATCAATTTAAGAATATTCAACAAGAGAATCGCTGGCGCAGAGGAAGGTACGAAGCTCCAAGATATCTTCCCTGGCAACAAGACGCGTCTGATTTATATGAGGCCACTATCCGGCGCGCGGGATCCTCGGTGCTTGCGGATATTGCCTCAGCCATCTGGAGCAGGTCCGGGGAGATTAACGGCAGTAAATCGTTGACTGCCGAGGCTCAGCTTGGGCTCGATCCGCGTCGTAGGAATCACGCTGTCTCGGGAGCAATTCGACTGCTTGAGCTAGCTCACCTGATCAAACGACATCATTTGTTGGGCGGAGTAAATGAACACGGCAGTGCGTACCGCTATCCAAGCTACTCTTTAGCGGGCACCACTCCAAGGAAGGTTGATTTTGCGGAATTACGGCTGAAAATTCTCGAGGATCTAGGGAGCAGAGATTGGACAAAGCTCAGTCAGATAAGTCGAGGTGACCACGTCACGCAAGACATACGCCAGCTTGGCTCTGCCGGAGCAATTCGCGATGCTCTTCGAGATCTAATTAGACGAGGATTAGTCTATCAATCGGTAGATCCCAAAGGATTGAGCCAATTCGCTCTATCCCCTCAGGCTAAACCTCTAGTAAATCTTTGGAACAAGACTGAATTAATGCAGCCGCTTTCTGAACATCACCACGAGAAATTTAGACGAATACTTCTCAGTCATATGCCAAATGTAGTTACCGAAAAGACTCCGCGCTTAAATTTACCTCAGAGTAAGGTCACGGCCACCTGGGAACCGCTCTCTTTTGGTTGGGTCGACTGGCCGGAAGCGTCTGGCAAAGCGCGAGAAGTGCTTCAGTCTCTTTGTCTAGCCTCGGAATGCGCTATAGCCATAAGAGGGCTTCGACCGGATCAGGTTACTCTGCAAGATATCGGTGCTGTTCTAGGGGAAAATATCCTCTCCCAGATTAACGCAATTTCCTCGCAACACTTGAAGCTTACTGGGAAGGCCGAACTTTTTCGACGAAGAACCGGCGTGGATATTGCGGTACAGATCACTCCAGCCCAAAATAGTCCGCGACTTAGTCTCGATATCTTAGAGCAAGCATCCGGCCAGGCGTCCAATCAATCGGTCTTAAAAGCGGCATTGCAGGGACTGAGTACCGGACTTAAATCTCATATAAGCATCCGTGTGACAAAGATGGAGGATCCTAGGAGACTTATACGAACGGTGGGCGAAGCGATTAAGGTGGCTTTGATGCGAACTCCTATCTAAGAATTCGGCGAACAAGCTTTACCTTGGGATCTTTGCGGTGTAGAAGGGGTAAAACATTTCATTCTGGGAGGTATCAAAATGTTTGGTCCAGACAGTGCAACTGGAAGTTCACCAGAAGAGGCAGAAAGTAAGCTTAGGCAGCACCCCGACATGGCTGCTTTTTTATCGGCGATTGAGGAACGAGTCGCCCAACCTTTAGGAATCTCGCTTGATAATCTCATTCCAAATCGCGCCCAGGAGATGCTTTCAAAAATCGGTGATGGTATCGATCAACTCATTAGAGAGCATAGACTCGATTTAGAGGCTGAGCATTTTGTCCAGATGTGTAGTGAACTGGGGTTGAAAGTCATAACTCCAGAGGGCAAGCAAGGGATGTTTGCCGTATTACACAAAGATAGAATTTTTGGAGCGGAACATAAGCCCGGTTTTTTGATGTTCGCAATAATTCCGGCCGGACATACCGCCACCAATCACATCCACCTTAGCGCCGGAAGATCTGACGTAGCTGGGGAGGTTACAAAAACTCTTCACGGGGTTCTGGAATATCCAGGGGATGACGGAGAACTTTTACAACACACGCTAGATGATCCACCCCGCATCTCCCCCTCCGGTTCGAGCGATCTTTACCGCCCGCAGACCCAACTATGGGTTGGAGTGTATTACCAGCCAGAATTGTGCGAAGTGATTAAATAGAGACTTTTGAGCCGAATTCCAGCAGGATCCACTCCTTCCTTAAGAATTCTATCTATTGTAGAATTTAATAGTTGGTTGTATCTCGGTTCCTCAAGGTTTGACCTTGGTTCTAATTTCCGCAACTTAAGACCTGAGGAATCATGAAAAAGCTAAAATTTTCCCGCCCCAGTTTAGCCACAACTCAACTTTTCAATTCAAGTTTTGAGCCATACTCACTCTCAGAAATTTCAGAAGAGGAAAGAAGAGCGGTCTACGTAGCGCCTAAAGATATCCATCCGACTGATCTTATTTTCGCCTTGTGGACTAGTCCTCAACGGACTCGGATTTTTGAGACCCGCCAGCTGCTATTAAACTAGAGTGCCGTATTTGTAACTAAACATATGGACCCGAATAAATCGGTTGAACGCGAGTTCGAAGCTCCTTTCGAAGACCAGGCGCTAGCTGCATTTAGATTGAAAACTTTTAGGAGATTCGTCCTTGCAAGCGCTGCTCTACTTGGAGGCTATTCACTCGTTATAGAATCCACCGCGGATCAGAGACTTAGAGAAGAGCATCGTGCAATTTACGGCACTCTTTCTGAGCCTAAATTTAGAATTCGAACTGACCTGGAGTGGCCTGAGTATCCTACTTTGGATACAGCTTTAGCAATCGAAGATATTTCTGATCTCTGGGAAGAGTTTGAGCTTGCCCATGCTACCAGCCTCGCTCTTCGGGACAAAACCGCCGAATTGGAAGAGTATTTCGCCCTGCCCGCCGTAGTTGACTACATTAAGACGCGAGCGAGCCAACCTGACATGGAAGCTCCCGAAGGCTTTGCTGAGACTGTCTCAGAGCTACGTAAAACCTTTGAAAAATCTCTGCTTCCTTATGAATTTGAAACACGTGCTCCGACAATCTTAGTACTAATCGGCACGCCGGAAAACATACCACCAGAACGGGCAACCCTTGAGGAGAGAGTACGGCAGGCGAAAGAATGTGCCTATTTGGAATTCAATAAACTGACCGGTGCCAAAGTTCCAGACCAGATAAGCGTAATCGGAACCCCAGATCCCGGCGCTTCGATCGTGGGAGTATCCTCCAGTTATCATGATCGGATTTGGGTAGAAAATTCTCGCCCGGTCGAATACGTTGCCAGCACTATTAGCCACGAATTAGGACACAAGGTCGCTCTAGTCGACGAGGAATACGGAACACCGTGGTTTATCGAGCAACTATTTTCGGCAGAGTTTCATGAATCTAGATTAGTTGAGGAAACTTGCGCCTATCTCTTTGAAATGGCCGCTGCGCTACAGTGCGAGGATCCCGTCCAAAAGGAACTGCGAATTAATTCGATTACCTCTGAAGCGGCGTTTGTTGCAAGCTCGCTATTTTCGGGCAGACCTTCATCCTTAGGCACCGATTGGGTACACAGTAATGCGCTTATCTGCGCAGATGCTGCTTGCAAAGTGTTTGGCAACCCTGGAAGCGCGTTTAATGCCTTATCATCCTCGACAAGCATGGATCGCCAGGTACTTGATCAGATTGTAGATTACAAAAAAATGTACGATCGGGTTATGGCCGAGCTTGATAATCCACCGACATGGATCCATCTGCCCGATGAAAATCCGATCGCAATTCGGGAGGATAATTGTAACAAGCTATATTCCTTATTCCTGCGGTTAGGTGAACACCCTAAGATTTCACTTGGTCTGGAACAACGCTAATGACCATGAGCCATCAATCCTACTAAGCCGCCATTTGTTCGTGGCTCTGTAAGTACAGTTTTAAGACATCGGCGATCATGATCGGTGCACGAGTCTCTTTTTTTGGCTGACCGGGCCAGACACTTTGCGGAGGCTCTTCTAAAAAAACTTCTCGATATAGCTCAAGTGTCAATTCATACTGCCTATTCCATCTAACTTTTTGGGTTGGAAGCCCCGGAAAATGATGCAGAAACCCCCCGCATTTGTCATTGAATTCGGCATAATTTTTTGTGTGTAAGATATGTAGGTGCCAGACTTCGTCTATCGCCTCACTCGGAGTTATTTCGACCTTACTAATCTTAGCAAGGATCAGGAACTTGTAATATTCCCTCATCGCCAGAAGTCCGAAAGACTTTTCCCATTTCAGTTTATACTGCAGGTACTCAACATTAAATGGAAGTGGTGTAGAGTTAAGGACTTCTGCCAGTGCTAGCCCTTGCTCGACCGAAACTCTAACTTTACCTTGTGGGATATTAATTTCCATATAGTTCTTCCTCAAACGAAATATAAAATATTCTTCAGTCGCCTCCCCCACCGCATCCTCCGCCGCCGCACGACGAGCCACACGAAGATGAGCCACAGGATGAAGCGCTGCTGCATGAGGAGGCGCTACTACACGAGCTCACGCTTCCACAGCTCGCACTACTGCATGAACTAGGGGTACTGGCGCATGAGGCTGAACCGCAGGAGCTTGCTGCCGAACTATGATAACCATGCCCACCCGAACTATCGTGTGTGCCGCACGGCGCCCCAGGATGGCCGTGGGAACCGATGTCATGAATGTGTTGCGGGTCCCAACTTCCGCTATCGTATATGTAGGGCATAAACGAGTAATCTAGATCTGCCGAGCTGCTATAATCACTAGCGCTCCTTTCTCTGGGAGTTCCTGCCTTTGGAGTGCCATAGGCCTTCTCTATATACGCGCGCTCTGCTTGACCCGTTTCTGGTGCATTGAGCAGTGAGATATCGCGCAAAGTTCCGGCGCTGATAAGCAGAGCCTTTTGTGTAGTATCATTCCTGCCTAATTCGCTTCTGGAAAGTAATTCGGTGGTTTCTTTCAGCAAGGCAATGCGCGGTTCGATCGCTCCGAAGCCTGCTGCAACTGCTGCCACCAGCGGCCAACTTGGATTTGATGACAGCAGGCCTTGCTTCTGCATGGCACCGGCAGTTGTCTTCAGTCGTTCAATTAGTTGGTCGGGTGCATTCTCCAACCATGCAATGGTCAACGCAGTAAGTGCTCTCGACTCTAAACTAAGTTTTCCTAATTTCCCAAGAATATCGAACTTCTCCTTAAACTGATCAAATGCTTGCTCTCCGCGTATTGCCAGACGCGAACCTATATGCGCTGCTAATCCACTTGCAGACGTTATACCTAAGCGGTTCAGCTTATCTAGTATATTTACAAAGTCATCGAATTTTTCTCCCACTGGGCGAGAATCGCAGATCAGATTCGCGCCAATCGCCAGATCTCTATAGGTAGGCGCACGACGCTTAGCCTGGCTTACTACAGTATCTACGATTTCCTCGAACTCCTGCGCGGGAAATTTTTCTAGCGGGGATGAGATTACCTG
>CAZJXY010000267.1:0-5541 GCA_964549925.1 uncultured Bdellovibrionales bacterium
ACGGCATTAAGCCAAAAAATGCTTTGAAGATTCTACCTTAGTCTGATGCTTCACCCAAACGTTGTCGTCAATGCAATGCGTGAGGTTGGCCATGAGCTTGAGGATCTTTTGCCCGCTTATCCGGGCAAAACCTTAGAGGAAGTGGATCAACTACTTCGCGATAACGCTCTCGCCTTAGAGAGACCGGTCATCCCCTACGGCTTATTGGGTATACTGCCGTGTCAAAGTCGATATTTTAATGTTTCCGAGCATGGATTTCGAATACACGGAGAAAAACAACCCTGGCCGCCGCGACGAGAGGATCGCGCGATTTTCTTTTTTGGCGGTTCAACCGCCGCGGGATTCAATCTGGAAGATAACTGCACGGTTCCCGCCTACCTGCAACAAGCTTTGAATACGAAAGGGCAAACACACACTGTCTATAACTTCGGAAGCGGGAACTATACTTTGCGCCGAGAGTTATTGCGTTTCCTTGAACTCATCGATCGAGAAATCATCCCAGAGCGGGCCGTATTTCTGGATGGTTTCAACGACAGTTACTACGCTTTTGGCGACACGCAGCTAGTTTCGCTTCTGAGCAACTTATATTTAAAGGAGAAGAGTAGACGAAGGCAGGGCTACTTTAGAAGTATAGTCACTTACATGAAGGATGCATGGGAAGCTCGGCATTCCACACTTCCAAGTTCCCGTTCATACCTAGCAGAAAATATGATCCCGGGGCTGGAAAAATACCTTTCTGACGAATCGATAGTGCAGATGCTTAGTGGCTCAAACGAACTTCAAGAAAATGTTGAGGTAAGTAAGTTATCAAAGGAATGTGCAAATATCGTCTGGGAAAGATACCTAGATAGTGTTGAGCTGATTCGAACAATCTGTAAGCGCAAGGGCATTGAGTGCAGCTTTATTTGGCAACCAGTGCCGCTATACAAGACAAGCCCAGCACAGCGTGTAATTGAGAGAACCTTTCTCGCTCATAGGTATGCGAACTTATCTTATTTCGTTTACCGCGGATTGGAGGAGCTGCAAATCTTTGGGAAAATGGCTGATTTCGGGGTGATTAACTGCTCCGTGCTGCCAAATTATCCCCAAGGGAAATTATACGTCGATAATTGCCATTACAGCGCCGTCTTTGCCGAAGCGCTGGCAGGCTTAATGGCCAATAGGATTGGCCTGATCTAGCGCAATAATTTACCGTAATCATTGAAAATCCTGCCACTTACAGACGGATCCACGCTGCGATTTCACGCATCTAAAAGCTTCGGGATCGTAAGGATCTCTGTTTCGCTTTTTGAGTTCCTAATTCAATGCTGACCGGGTGATTTAATGCTGACTCACTCCCGAGTAATCGAACTTAGCGCTGCCACCCCCAATCGGGTGTTCTGCTACTTTTACCGATCGGGATCACTAGAGTTAATTACTTATCGCCAATTACTTGAGCGCTCGGTTCAATTCGCAGAATTTTATCTCAATTCGGGCATTCGCGCGGGAGACAACTTAAGTATCATATTAAAACACTCCCCTGACCTGTACAGTTCCTTTATTGGAGCGATGCTAATCGGAGCTGTTCCCTGCTTTCTCCCTTTTGCCACGCCAAAACAAGATCATTCGGTCTATTGGAGGCAACACAATGAACTTCTAAAACGAAACAATGTGCGCCTCGTGATCACTTTCAAAGAGAATCTTAAAACATTGCAACAACGAGTCGATTCGCTACACTGTCCAATGATTGCTACTGAGGAGATTAACTCTGTCTCGATCGCCAAATATGAAAACTCACTCGAACAATATGCACAAGTTTTAAGTGCCAATATCTCGCCAAAACAAATTGCTTTCCTTCAACACAGTTCTGGAACGACCGGATTAAAGAAAGGCGTGATTCTTAGTCACGAGATTGTGGCACGACAGATCGAAAGCTACGCACACAGACTCGATCTCAAGGATTCTGACTGCATCGCCTCATGGCTGCCAATTTATCACGACATGGGACTGATTGCCTGCACGATCTTGCCAATGATGACCGGAGTGCCGTTTGTTGCGATCGATCCCTTTGAATGGGTCGTACGACCTAAGATACTTCTCGAGCTGGTTGAAAAGCATGACTGTACACTCACGTGGCTTCCAAATTTTGCCTTTCACCATTTGATAAACAACTGCGCAGCAAACTTGGGCTTTGACCTTAGTTCGCTCCGTGCTGTCATAAACTGCTCCGAGCCTTGTAACTATGAAACCTTTGAGAGATTTTACAACCATTTTCAGCCAGCTGGGTTGAAGCAGCAAGCCTTGCAAGTTTGTTACGCTATGGCCGAGACAGTATTTGCTGTAACTCAAACTGATGCGAATAAAACAGTTTCAAGCGTTCGAGCGGCTCGCCACGAACTAGACACCAAATCCACGGTTATTCCAACAGGCGATAGGGATTGCTATAACTTTCTCTCGGCTGGAACTGTAATAGATGGAATTGAATATGAGATTGTAGATGCTGATGGTTCTGTACTCAGCGAAAATCAAGTAGGTGAAATTGTTCTCTTCGGAGACTTTCTCTTCTCTGGCTACTTCAACAATCCCGAAGAGACCTCCAAGCGCCTGCGTGGAGGCAAGTACTATACACGCGATCGCGGTTTTACTCACAAAGATGAGCTATACGTAATCGGCAGGATTGACGACATTATAATTACACACGGTAAGAATATTAGTGCACACGACGTAGAGTACGTTATTAACTCCCTCGAACACGTCAAGCCGGGTAGAGTGGTCGTTTTTGGCTTATATCTGCCGAATGTTGGCTCTCAGGAGCTGGTAGCTCTAATCGAATCGGAATTAGAATCCGAGCAAGAAATAAGCGACTTGAAGCGAAAGGTGAAGCGCACAGTGTCGGAGGTCTGTGATCTCAGCCTTTATGATGTACGCGTTGTTCCAGTAGGCAAGATCTTCAAAACTACTAGTGGAAAGTTAAACCGCGAAAGTAACCGTTGTTGGTACATCAATCAATATTTAAATGCCTCGACAGTCACACAGCTTGTAGAGTCTACTTAGGAGCTATTATGACCACACTATCTGAGATCGAAATAATTATTCGCGAAACGTTCATGGACTTCGAGAGTCCTATTTCTAGAGATACCACAGCTTCTGAAGTACGTGGGTGGACGTCACTTGGGCATGTTCATCTTATCTCTGTGCTGGAGAATCAGCTTAAGATTTCCCTACCAGAGGATCGAATGTTTGCTCTGAAAAATGTTGGAGAGCTTATCGACCTCGTAAACCAAATCGAACACAACCGATAGCAGATGAATCTTATGTCTAAACCAACTTTTGTCATTCACGGGAACTGCCAGGGTGAGAGAATCTTCAAGACTCTCCTAGAATCTCCAGGATTAATTAGCCCTGACTTCGAAATGCGCTATTTTAGGGAGTATTTGGATTTACAGGCAACCCTGAGAGAACTTGATCATGAAGCGTTAGGACGAGCCGCTGTGCTTATTTTACAGGTACCAGTGACTAAATCGCATCAAACTATTCTCGAAAGTGTACCGAAGAATTGCAAGATTATCCGTTACCCATATTTTCATTGTTCTTCCCTTTGGCCATTAGTCTGCCATGACCCGCGAAATAAAAGCCTGCCAGAGCCGATTGCAACTCGATTAAAGATGGCTCACGGAAAGTATCCCCAGGGGGATCGTTTAGCCTTGAAACTATTACTGCGGGGTCTGACAACTAAACAGGCTTTCGCTGAGTACTTGCGGACAGACATTACGCAGATGATCAGTTTGGATCGACTGTATGAGCTGGATCTTAAGAACTTCCGACAGAACGATCTTAATAGTGATATTCAGGGCGCTACTTTTTTTGAAAGCAACTTTCGAACAAATAGAATGTTTTGGAAGGTAGACAACGCTGCCTGGCCTACCTTCGAGTTTCTGGTAAATCGCGTGCTCGATTATTGCTCAGCTATTGGTGTCGCTAAGCCGCTTAATGTTACCCTAGGGCCCGGCGGACAGGAATATCATCAGGTTCCGCTCCACCCTCAGGTGATCTCACATTTTGATCTTACATGGGCGAAACCGAATGATCGTTATCTCTATTGGGGGTTCGGTCCTTTCAGCTTCTTTGAGTGGCTGGAAAACTATCTCGAGTTCAGTGTACCAGGGATTGATCAAGCATTGAGCCAGGCTCAAGCGGAAGTGAGAGAGGATCGGTGTGAAGCGCGTATTTAACGACTTGTTTTCCGGGATCCGCCTATCCTACGACCAATTTACTGACAGTATACGCACTTCGAAGCTTGGCAATACTCTCCGTGGGGACGCTTGCGGTTAACACAACACCCGAAGCAATGATACTGTTTGAGCCAACAACTACATGCGGTTCTATATAAATTCCTGTACCAAACTTAACGTTGTCACCGATCGTAACAACGCCTGAGGTGACGACCGTCGGTCCAAAAGTGCAGTGGCTTCCCAACTTGTTGTGGTGATCGAGACTTACCCCGGCGCTAACGAAATTATTGTTGCCAATCACACTATGCGCACCGATCCGGCCGTTTGGAAAAAAAACATTCCCCTGTCCGATTGACACCTCCGACTCCACAGTTACGCTGGGGTCAATTAAATTTGCAAACTCGACTCCGGCGTCACGTAAAGATTGAAAGGTCTTAATTCTCACCTCTCGGTTATTGGGCATGAGGCAAATCGCCTGATCAAATCGCTTTTCTTCCCAAAGCTTCCTGGCATTTGAAACCTTATCAATTATTGGCACCCCCAGAATAGCCCCACCCTGCTTTGCGGGATCATCATCTAAGATTCCAATGAGCTTATACTGAGGAAGCCGTATTAGAAGATCAATAATCTGCATGGCGGCCATTCCACCCCCAAGCATAATTAAGCGAATGACCGTTGCGCTGCTTGTCCGCGGGATAGTTGAGCCAGATGCCGCCAGCTTGGAAGTGGGTAAAGCTGCTGATTTACTTTCAATAAGCCGCAGAACATCCGCCTCCTTAATTGTTCCCGACTCGGCGGGAACGGAGTCAATCGCTATTCCGTGCGACTTTGCTAACAACTCTGCCTTTAAAGTCCAACGCCTTCCTGCACCCGATTTTGCATCTTGAGATTGTTCGTTGAGCAAGCTGTTGATCTGATCTGGAGAGATTACGCAATCAGAAATCAAAGCGATCATCTCCTCAACCTTCACCATAGACTGTGAGGCGCGATTTGAATAAAAATAGCCATCACTTTCGGCGTGCAAGTCGTACAGCGCCTTGGTTGTTTCTAATTGACCAATCACTTGGTCGCGCTTTACTTGATCTCCGCTCTGCACCAGCCAAGAAAGCTTTGCCGAATCATCATTAACGTTGATTCTTGGAACTATAATAAAGCGCGCTGAGGAAGGTTTACTTGCCATGGAGTAAGTAGCGATAATCCAGCGGCCAACTGCTGTCAAGGAAAAGACGGGGGTTTAAACCCAGCTTAACTCAGTTATTAGTGAATTTCCTAGAAGATTCTCGCAGCCTCCCATTTTCGGCTGGGTTTTTATTTTCTACGGCGCAACTTG
>CAZJXY010000268.1:0-5526 GCA_964549925.1 uncultured Bdellovibrionales bacterium
CCCACCAATTTTGCCTCTACCGACTCTCACGGCATTTGAGGTTGTAGAGCTTTTTGCCAGTGTCTTTCACTGTACGCCGGTACTGGGCTCAGATGCTCGGGCGCCCCCTTGGATTGTTTGTTAGGCGTCGCTTTTTCTCGAAATTGACTTTTAATCTTAACTAATAAGAGTGGTTTATGTGTAACCCTAGAACTCTTGCGCAAGTTTTGTCGGCATTTTCCTTGTTCTGCACCTCAAATTCATTTGGCTGTGATTTATGCGCTCTTTATCGAGCGTCACAGAGTGTAGATGCAAAAAAAGGAGCAGTACATTTGAGTTTATCCGAGCAGTTTACGCGCTATGATAAAATTCAAACCGAAGGTCGCGCTGTACAAAATCCAAGTGGGGAACGATTTACAAGCTCTCAAACTAGAGTTGACGTCAGCTATGATCTAACTGACCGCCTCTCTTTGCGTGGATCGATTCCATTGATCGCTAAACGTTACCGTCAACTAGATCACGGAGAAATTAAATCGGGTACAGAATCTGGGATTGGAGATATAGCGCTTACGACTAGATTTGAGATGGTTAGATGGAAGGGAGATAGTGATCGGGTCAAACTGAGCGGCTACGCTGGTATTAAGCTCCCGACAGGAGATTCAGATCTGCTTAAAGAGGATCATCAATCAACACAGGATCATGTTGACGGAGAAGAGCTCGATCACCTAAATAGTTTATTTAAACATTCAGACGAGGAGGATGAAGCGGTCAGTGCAGTGCATGGGCACGACTTGGCATTAGGTTCTGGATCTGTAGATTTTCCCTTGGGCATCACAACCGAGCTGGCAAGTGACCGAGTCGTTTTAACCACCCATTTTGAGTATACAATCAGAAATGAAGGGGATCACAATTACGAATACGCTGACGATTTGAGTTGGGCAGTTGGTTTGGGGGTGTATCCTGTTCTTGAAGATCAAAAGGCGCTTCTTTTACGAGCCAATCTTGGAGGTGAGTATAAACGGAAAGATCGCGCCAATGGAGCGAAAGAGAATGATACCGCCCTTAGGTCAGTTTTTATTGGGCCTGAGATAATTTATTCGACAGCTGACGATTTATCTGTCGAGGTCGGAACTGATATTCCGATCGATATAAATAACAGCGGAACTCAAGCGGTAATGCATTACAGGATTAGAGCCGGAGTGACTTGGAGATTTTAGAGCGCTACATGTAGCCCAGGCTCTTTAACTGCTCGACTTCTTCTGGAGTTCGCTCAAGCGCCTCTCCGGGGCTTTTCTCTAACGGTCTTTGAAACTGCTCTTCATACATCAGCAATTTGGCACTTAAGCTCGAAAGTGTCTCCGGCTGCGTAGCCGCTAGGTTTTTCCTCTCAAACGGATCGGTTTTAAGGTTAAATAGCTCAAACTCTCTTGCTCGTTTATCCAGCACCAACTTAAATCCGTCCCGAATTATTCCGAGTTTATCAGCCTCGATATTTGTAGACTTAAAATCGACCTCACTGAAAAGTTCGCGTGACCCATCGGTCGAGCCGCCATTTAATATATTAGCCAGCGAGATCCCATCCAGATCTGAGGCATCATTTGACCACCCCAGGAGATTCAAGAGTGTCGGCAAGGTGTCCATAGAGGAGGTTAAATCAGAGGAGATCTTTGGAGCAATTTTGCCAGGAAAAGAGTAAATCAATGGAACATGAATCAACTCGTTGTATAGAGTCGCAGTGTGGCCGAGCTTGCCGTGATCCAGGAATTCTTCCCCATGATCGGCAGTAAATATGACTAGAGTGTTTTTAGAGAGTCCGGACTTCTCCAAATATGCAAACAAATTTCCGATCTGAGAGTCGGTAAACGCAATCTCCTCTCGGTACAATCCGATTAAATAATTGATATCGGCTTGATTTAGCTCCGGAATTTTCTTTCTGAGAACTCTAAACCCGGTACCCGGTTTCAGACTGCCTTTATATCCCGAGGTTTGGTTGAAATTAGGATGATGTTGATAGTTATAGTGCGGATCAAAATAATGCAGGAAAAGAAAGAAGTTTTTTCCAGCGCTATCGCGTAGATGGGACTCAAGCCATTTCTGCCCCATTGAGGTAACTTGATCAGCAGTTATCGAATCGTGAACGTTCCCTTTGAAGGGAACGATCTGGTATGAGTCGAATCCCTTCCCGTACCCGGCCTTGGTATTAATGAATGTGTGACTGATTATCCCGGCAGTACTGTAACCGCGCTCCTTAAAAATTTCTGCCATGGTGTGGGAGGTTGGAGGCAATTTATCATTTAGCGCCACGACTTTGTGCTTCGATGGATACTTTCCAGTAAAAAGCGAAGCAACCGACGGTTTAGTCCAAGGGGCAGGTGAATAGGCGCTAGTAAAAACAACACCCGAATCAGCCAACTTTTGGAGGTTTGGCGTAAAATTGAGTGTCTTGTTGTAAGGGCTTATGTGCTGCGTCGCCAAAGTGTCTACTACAATGATCAAGACGTTAAATTTTCCCCCCCAGCGCTTTGAGCTATCCTCAGCCCGTAAATTAGATCCGAGCAATACAGTCAGCAGCAAAAAAGTTAGGCAAACACACATTTTTCTCGATTTGACGATTGCCCGGTACACAGTAAGACTCCTCTAAATTCCTCTAGGTGATTGCTAAGTTAGTTTAACTTGTATAGTTTTACCGACGTTATGCAGATCATACAACAGCGGTTAATAACTCTTTTCCTCGCTGTCCTGCCGCTTTTTTATTGCGGCGGGTGCTCTAAATCAGAAGTATCTCCACCCCCGAGGCTTATATTTTTTGTAACCATCGACACACTAAGAGCCGATCATCTTAAAAATTACGGATATCTTCGAGACACGGCACCTTTTATCGATAGCTTAGGAAAAGATGGGGCAACGTTCCTAAAGGCTTTCTCTGCCGCACCTCACACAGCTCCATCACACGCTTCCATCTTCACCGGTCTATATCCGTTTCAACACAACTTACTAAGGAATCACGAGATTCTTAATCCTAAGTTGATAAACTTACGTTCACTCTTAGAACGGCAAGGTTATACGGTCGGAGGCATTCCTGCAGTTGGATTCTTAGACGGAAAGGTCGGATTCGATAAGGAAGAGTTTTCTGAACTAGAAAAGACCGGCGAGAAGAAGTTTTGGTATCGTAATGCAAAGGACGTAGTTGATCGCGGGATCGCTTGGCTAAGCAAACAAAACTCGAAGGACAAGGTGTTTTTATGGCTCCACTTTTACGATGTGCATCAATGGGCCGGGAAAGGAAATCTCCCAAAAGAGTATTGGAATACTTTTGAAGACGATGATGGGATTGTCGACTTTGTGGCGAAGAATCATCTTACGCCAATTTCCTTCTTTAAGGGAGCAGAGGGAGTTCGTGCTGCTATGAACGGTTACGACCGCAGGGTTAAATTTGTTGACGACCAGCTCCTGCGTCTCAATCAGTGGGTTAAGTCCAGCGATCTCGGTTCTGATGTTCTTTGGGTTATAACATCCGACCACGGTGAAGGGCTAGGAAACCACGATTATGAGGGACACGGCGAATTTCTATACCAGGAGCAGCTACACGTGCCTTTGTTGTTTTCCCGAAGCGCTGGACGTATCCCAGCGCGGCGCCTTAACCAGCTTGTGAGAACTGTGGATTTGATGCCCACCTTGCTTGAGTTAGCTGGGGGGCAACCTGCTCAAATCCCCCATCCAGTTACTGGGATCTCGATTGTTCCATTAATCAAAACCGGAGCTTGGGGCGATAGTAAGGTCGAATATTCATTTGCCGAGAGACGCCCCAAAGATAAACTTAGCTTTCGAAGGTTCTGGGAGGAAGGCGAGATTGTCTCTTTGCATAATGAGTTAGGAAAATATATCGAACATTCAGAGGGTATCGATCAATATTTTGACTTAGAGAAAGATCCATTTGAATTGAAAAATCTGGCACCCTCTGGTACCAAATTGGAAATTGAACTAAGCCAGAAGGTTAACAAGCTCTTCACTCGGGGGTCTGGAACTGGTGAGGAACCTGAATTCAAGCCAGAGGAGTTAGAGGAACTAAAGAGTTTAGGCTATCTCTAGCGAAGTCGATTATAGAGTCGTTCTAATTTTCCTGAGCGTCTGCTTTAGGCAGCAAGCTAAATACCAATATCGCAATTAGGCCTAAGGCCAAATACCACACAGGGTCTGGAATACCGGTCAACTCAGGAAGGCGCACCTTGCCGAATGAAAATACGGGGATGATGTTCTCCTTAATCCAGTCAAAACTTAACGCATATGCTATGCCCCCGACTAGCATCCCCAGAAATCCCACCAAGGCATGTATGCTACCAGTTCCCACCGCGGCAATTCCGGTTCCCGGGCAGTAGCCATAAAGCACCATGCCGACACCAAAGAGTGCCGCTCCAATTGAGACCGCAAGTAGATCAGCCGGTTTAATGTGGTACTGGGCGTATCCGAATTGATGCAGCGCAAACACACCGATGCCACCGACTACTATCGCGGTCAACATTACGCGTAATACGGTCCAGTCCTTGAGTCTAAATTGATTGACGATTACGTTGTAGTTTGCGACGCGACCACGGTGTAAAAGCGCCCCAAAAATTGCCCCGAAAACCAGCGCTAAAATCAAACTGGTGTTGCCTTGTACTGGAAGCATAAGCCTAATCTCCGAATAAAATTAATTAGTTCTGGATTTAAAAACCAAGCGCGCGGTGATTAAACCTGAAATAAACATCACTATAAAAAATACCCAACTACTTAAGGCCAATTGAAGAGAGCCACTCACTCCATGTCCACTCGTACACCCTCCGGCTAAACGTGCTCCGTACATTGCGATAATTCCACCAATAAAGGCGACTATCATCCGGGAGGATACTTTGGCGCTGATGTTTTTTGACCAAACCTCAGGAACAAGCTCTAGCTTAAATGTCTTACTAAGCAGTGCGCTAATTAGGGCCCCAAGGAATGTACCGACTAGAAAAAGAGTTCCGTAGTCCCATGCCGGGATAGTTTTAGCCCAGTATGAATTGGTGGCAACTGCCTCGGCCCCAAGAATTGGCGTAGCAACTGCACCAGAGGCCTCGGAGAGTGCTGTAGTGATTCCAATTGGGGCATTTACGACAGCAAACACGACCCAGCTTAAGATACCGATTCCTGCCCCGACCAAGTAAGAATTCAAATTATGACTTCGTCCCTTATGATCCATACTTTTTGCTCCATTAAGCTAAATAGCATTTGCATTACCATATCACTATATAGTAATATAGGTATTAATGGACAAAAAGTCAACCAAAAATAAGGCGCATAAGCAATTGACTCCGGAGCAGCTGGCGGAAGTTGCGGAGATCTTTGCAACTCTATCGGACCCAACACGACTAGCGATTTTACAGAGATTAAATAGAGCTCCCACCACAGTAAGTGAGTTAGTAGCCGAACTCGGGTTTAAGCAGGCAAACACTTCAAAGCAGCTCGCCCACTTGAGGCAGGCTGGACTGGTTGTACGTAAAAAGGTAGGCAATACAGCTAGGTACCATATTA
>CAZJXY010000269.1:0-5521 GCA_964549925.1 uncultured Bdellovibrionales bacterium
AGACTCTTAGAATACTGCGGCAGAGATCCTCTTTCCGCAAACAAAACTGTAATTAAACGCTATCTAGTTGAGCGACTTGACACCTTGAAGTACGCCCAGCGCCTGTGTGCAATCACGTGATATTTTTTCAGCCGCGTCTATGCAGTAACCACTTCTGACCTTGCCTAACCCCTCTCGACCCAAGTCGCTAACTAACATCGATAAGGACTTTGCTGTCGCCTGTGCCATCACTAAAAGACCATCCAGCTCAATCGACTGCTCGCCTAAATACTCAAGTAATAACTCGGTAACTTGCTCAACTTTTGACTCGTAAGCGCTCCACTTCTGAATCCCCTCCTCGCTGACCTCTTTAGGGCTCTTTTGTTGATCGCGCGCTATCTGGGTATCTAATGCACAAAAGGAATCGAGAATTCCGCGCTCAAGTGGTGGTAGCTTTTCTGCTCTTTTAGTCATAACAAACCTTTAAGTTGCATAGAGATAATAGATTAAGATGCCGAGCGCGATCCTGTAGTAGCCGAAAGGTTTTAGGGTGTAACTACCCAACAACGCTATCAGTGCTTTAATCGACAAGGCCCCAACCACACCGGAAACCAAAGTTCCGACCACAAAGTATGACACCATTGAGCTTGGGATGGAACCAAGGCTCCTTAAAAGATCGTATCCTACGGCAGCAGAGAGGATAGGCACTGCGACGATAAAAGAGAATTCCGCGGCCACACGTCGATCGACCCCAAAGAATATCGCCCCGGCTATGGTACTCCCGGATCTAGAAACGCCAGGCCAAAGCGAGCAGCATTGGAAAAGCCCTATCATTAAGGCCTGCTTAAGACTCATCTCTTCAACCGAGCAGGTAAGTCGCATAGCGTGCTTCGTTTCTACATAGATAAAGAAGATCCCTCCGGCAATCAGCCCAAAAGCAACAGCAAGCGGAGAAAATAGGTACTGCTTAATTGTTCCGTGCAGCAAAAACCCGGCAGCTAAGGCTGGGACACAGGCTAGCGTGATTTTTAGCAGGCCTGTTCTGCCCGAAAATGACATGGTGCTTGGGCTATCCGTAGATCTAAATATATCCCTAAACCGATCGATATAGAGAGCGAAGGCCGCTAAAATCGCCCCAAGCTGAATGCAGATATTAAAGGTTTTCTCAACTTCCCCACTAAAGCCCAGATACTCGCTGACTAAGATCAGATGCCCAGTACTCGATACAGGAATGAACTCAGTTAAACCTTCAACTATGCCCAATATAACCGCGATGCCAAGCAGATTCATGCTTGGAACCATACTCATAGCTCTCAGCTTTGGGCAAGATTATGCCTCGCGGATTGCTACGCCTTCTAGGAATGGACGAGAGCTCCTAAATTGAACCCTAAAATACCCAAAATCAGTTACCAGCTGAGCGGTATATGTTCCAACTTTTTTGCATGATTCGATTGTCGGAATTCTGGAAAGCTTGGCGTCGCGTTTGATGATTCTAAGCATCAAAGAGAGAAAGGGTGACTCGCTACAGTCATCATATTCACAAGTAGCAAAACTACGGGAAACATCGCCAATCATGGCTGATAACGTACTATCAGGTAGCGCAATCATGGACTTTTCCGAACCACTCCTAAAATCGAGCTCCAAGGCCATCGCCGCCGGAGAAGAAACCAACTCCGCACTACTCTCGTCAAAGATCAACCAACGCCCATCGACTTCACATGTCGCGAGAATTAAAAACCCGTCATTTAAGGGGTCATTACCTTTCTGGGCTCGGTGTTGGTCCAAGATCTCAAGCCTCGAACTAACATATCCGCCGTAACGCTCATCGATAATCCCGAGTGCGCGGTCAAACTCGGCATCCAAGGTCTGTCGTAGCTCCTTGAACGCTGCGTCTGAGTTTTCAGCTCGCGTGACCCGCCCTTGCGACTTGCGCTTCATGTAGGCGAGGGAACGAATTTGACATTCGCGCAATAGGTCGACCGCATTTTGGGGGCCGGGTTCGACCGCTAAGCGTTCGAACAGACCGCGCAGATCTTCCGCTAAATTACGCTCAAGTGTTAACTCTACACCCTTAGCTCGAGAAATCTCTTTCCCTGATGATGCCATAATAGTTGTCTAATTTAAGAATTATTAGAGAGCTTGCTTCTACAGAATGTTATGCCCAAATTGGACGAATTGGTTACATCACAAATGGCGCTAAAATAAGCCGATTTTACTGCGAATTAAGCTTCCTTGACCTACAAACATAGGGCTCAGATTTGCTATTAACTCTTGGGGTAATGTAAATTAGCGCGAATTCACTTACTAGATTTATAACTTATGCAACAATTCATCGACTTCATCTTAGAGCTTGATAAATTAAAGGCGGTTACCAGAAAAACTAAACCTCTCGGCTTGGAAAGGTATGAGAACTCTGCCGAGCACACTTGGCAGATAGCAATGCTCGCTGCCTGCCTGGCCGATTATTCATCCGCCCCGATTGATATCAATCGGGTCATTCGGATGTTACTGGTACATGATATTGGAGAGATAGATACAGGGGATACTATATTCTACGCTGAGGAAGGGCTGACTGATCGAAAGGCGGCCGAGAAAAGGGCCGTACGCAGAATCTTCGGAATGTTGCCTGACTCTGTGGGCGGTGAGTTTTTAGCACTCTGGAATGAATTTGAAGACGCTGAGACTGCTGAGGCTAGATTTGCTCATGCGGTCGACCGAGCCATGCCTGCGCTGCTTAATCTTGCCAACAACGGCCAAAGTTGGCGGGAGAATGGGATTAAACATGAGCAGGTAGTGCAGCGGCTGCGTGGGCCGATAGGAGACGGATGCCCGGCACTTTGGGAATACATGCAAACTTGTCTTGAAGAGGCGAGGTCAAAAAATCTGTTTGGGACCTAAGCAAATTTTAGGTCCCTTGATTTAAACACTATGCCCTGCGGATATCCCCAAACTAAAAAGGGATATCATCATCGCTAAACGACACTTCCACGTTGGACTTTGCCGACTGCACGGCATCACCCGATGGAAGTGAGGCCATTACATCAGAGGCTGCTGCTCCTTCATTGGATGTCGCTACCTGAGATGCAAGCTCTTGTGTATTTCCAGCGCCCTTCCCGCCCCCTAAAAACTGAACGGTATTGGCTACGACCTCCGTTGAATACCTGTCTTTTCCTTCTTTATCCTGCCATTTCCTGGTTTGCAGCCGTCCTTCAATATAAACCTGACGCCCTTTTGCTAAATATTGATTGCAATTTTCGGCGGTCTTTCCAAACACAACGACAGAGTGCCACTCAGTGTGATCCACCCAGTTTCCACTCTGATCCTTACGCCGCTCACCTGTTGCAATACGAAGTGTACACACCGGCATTTGACCAGCGGTATAGCGCAACTCTGGTGCATTCCCTAAATTACCAATCAAAATTACTTTATTTATTGCCATCTTAGACTCCTATATCAAAAGCAAAATCAAACATTTTCCTTCTACTTAGTGTTCTGAATCTAGAAGAAAAAGTTTCTTAAAAAATGCAGCCAGAGATCGAAACCGCGTTAAGATACAGAATTGTAAGGTTAAAATAAACCTTTGATTTAGATAAATTGCTGGTTGTTGATAACGAGGGTAATCCTAATCATCAATTAAGAGTTTTGCCTCGCTCTCCAAGCGCTGCTTATCCCACCCGAGGCGTCTTCGGGCGGCCTCAGGAAACGAGAGGCCATCTTTCCCAATTGTATCGTAGACGTCCATCAGTCCATCCACCCCTCGTCGTGCAACAATAGCAGAAAAATATAGAGAAACTCGTCCATAATCCGGGGCACTACCTGTGAACGTGAACCGATCTGGGTTCTGCTGGTAACTAACCTTGGCCAAAGCTCGGTACTGTTCCTTTGATGAATCCCGCTCCACCACCGGACTAAAATCAGCAGCATACTGCTCGATCCAACTCGCAAAACCCTCGGCTCTCTCCCTACTATCTCCAAAACGCTTGGGGATAAGCTCGTGCTCGACAACATGTCCCAATTCATGCAGCAACACGCGCACTAACTCGCTATCAGCTACCGTCGAGGAGCGTCGTTGGCCGTTACAGCCAGAGGCTACACGCTGGGCCACGATATACACGTTTCCGGGAACCATCCAGCCAGGGTGACAATTGTTGATTAAATACTGCGGGATCTGTTGTTCCGGAAGATTTTCATCCAAAAAGACCATCTTTAAATCTAAATTCAAATTTCCAAGTCTCGAAGGGAATCCTCCGCGCCTAAGGGCTGTACTCAACGCCCGAGCGGCCTCAGTCAATGCTCGTTGAGGAGTCCGCCCAAATAATTCCTCGACCTTGCGCGGCCACCGTAACTCGACCCTACCAATAGCCGTTGAGGTAGTTTCACGCCTCACGGTCCCACTCAGAGAAATGTCTGAGGCATTTGCCATCGCGCTCACACCGATATCTTCGACACATTTAGCGGCTCGCCGATACCCTTCGGGTATATCCTGCAAGCGTCTAGCTTGCCTTACCTCGCCGCGTCGATCTTGATAAACACACACCGATTCTGCGTGTGTTAGGGCGGTTACGCACAACGAGATTATTGCGACGCAAACAAAAGAAATAATTGGCCGGCCACTGACTGATGACATTTAGACAATCGTGTGAGTATTAATTGCCATTCTCGGATTCTTCTCGGCCTTCTTACCCCTGCGAGCGGCCTTCGAATCCTTTTCGTCAATCAAAGCCAAGGCCAGTACCTGTTCCACATGTTTTACAGGGATAAATTGCATGGCTTTGCGCTGCTCAATCGGAATGTCTTCAAGATCTTTTACGTTGGCTTCAGGGATTATCACCCGCTTTACGCCATACCGCAGCGCAGCTAGAGACTTTTCCTTTACTCCTCCGACTGGCAGCACGTTTCCGCGCAGCGTTATCTCACCGGTCATAGCTATGTCTTTTCTGATCTTTTTACCCAGCAAAGATGATATTAATGCAACTGCTATGGTTATCCCTGCCGACGGACCATCTTTTGGGGTGGCCCCCGCCGGAAGGTGAATGTGTAGGTCGTATTTTTGATAAAAATCAGGATCTAGGCCTAGTTTCAGGGCATTTGCCCGGGCATAAAACAAGGCAGCTTGAGCCGATTCCTGCATTACATTACCCAAAGAGCCGGTTAGGTTCAGCTTACCCTTACCTTTGGCAAGCGAAGCCTCGATTAACATCGGCTCGCCGCCGTAAACCGTCCAGGCAAGGCCGGTTACGACGCCAACCACATCCTCGCGATCGTTCATCTCCGGGTCAAAGCGCACCGGCCCGAGGAATGAGGTGACGTGAGCAGATGAGATCTTCTTTTGAACTGCCTTTCCCTCAGCTGATTGTCGCGCCAGCTTGCGACACAGAGCACCAATTTCTCGTTCCAGACTTCTTACTCCTGCTTCGCGGGTATAACCCTCAATCAGTGCGGAGATGGCGCCATCTTCAAACTTTACCCCCTTATTCTCAATTCCACTCTCTTTTAGTTGTCTCGGAACGATGTATCGTTTGGCGATATTTAATTTCTCACT
>CAZJXY010000270.1:0-5515 GCA_964549925.1 uncultured Bdellovibrionales bacterium
CGGAACACTGCTCAGAGCCAAGAGAAGCGTAGGGACAGCCGGGGACATACCCAAACTGTTTAACCATATCGACCTGCAGCTGATGTGAAAATTTGGCGTAGTTTTTTAGCCGATCCAATGGAGCCGATGACGGAGAGAACAGACGATCCAGCTCCTTTTTCAGTTCTAGCCAGCCATGCTCTAATGCGGCCAAGGAAAGCTCGGCCTTGGATTTAAAGAAGTGGTAAAAACTGCCCTTCTTGCAATCTGCCTTATCGCAAATTTCATCAACACTCACCCGTCCATAACTATTAGCCCAGAGTAAGTTAAGAGCTGTCTCCATTAAACGAATTCGTGTATCAATCTTGGTCATAATTACCTATAAACCGCTCAGTCAATTAACACCATTATGTATGCGGTGCCTACGGGGGATATATTCGCTCTACCCACCTTTATTATATTGGACTATTTACTAATCGGTCAATAGTGATAGGGGAATTACGGATTTTTACCACCACTTAACGCCATGCTGACCAATTGAGTATTTAATATCAACTAGATAGATGAATCTGACGAATCCGCCAAAAAGCTTGACACTAGACCGTATAGTCAAGTATCTTGAGCTTATGGATGGACCTCGCGGGGACTAAACCGATGCAGGTCCTTTTTAAAGATCAGATAGTGTACCGACCAGTCAACTATAAGGACAATATATGAGAACCGCACCGATAGTAGCAATTCTAGTTTTGGTAACAATGATCCTTTCTGGATGCAGCGTGATTAAAGCCTCACCGGCAGTTGATTCCGGATTTTTAGGAAAGGCGGGTGAATTGGCCAGTGCTAATTCCATATTTCCTTTCAATAGAGTCTGGGGCGTCGAGAATCTCCAGGAAGAATTGAGAAATCCAAACGTGCTTGAAATCGCTGTTGCTCCCGTTGATCTGTCACACCTAAGCGCTAGAAAGGAGGAAACGAAAGTAGATCACAATAACGTTGGTGAGATCGCCGAGTACGCCCGAGAGACGTTCGAGCATGAACTTAAACAGGTTGAGACCTCCGCGCTGCCTGCTCCGGCCCAAACGGACAAGCGCCAACTGACTCTCGAACTATCGTTAGTTGAACTTAAGCCGACGGACGTGGCTCGCAGTGTTTTCGGTACAGTTCTAGGCAGCGTCGTCCCAGGAGGCAGTCTTTTTTCACTCGGAGTGCAAGGAACTGTCGCGATTGAAGGAAAATTAGTCGATCCGGAAACAAAAGAAATTGTATTCGCTTTTGCAGACAGAGAGTCCGGAAAAGTTGCCCCGATTAATTTGAATGACTTTAGACTTTATTCGCACGCCAGAGTGGCGATTAAGGAGTGGGCTGAGCAGTATTCGCAGATTCTTAAAGGCCGAGCAACAAAGCCGGTCAGAGATTCTCTGCCACTTACTCTGCTTCCGATTTAGTTTTGTGCCGCTAATAAATTTAACTCTTTGAAAAGGAGAGAATATGAAACGAATGGGTACTGGTACTGCGGGATTGGCCGCATATGCTCTTGGAATGGCATCATTTGTGCTGTTTGCGGGGTTTCTAATTAATCTTCCAGCAGGAATCGGAATTGATGCTCCCAAAAGCTCTGGACTTGCGACCGCACTGCTGATTGATCTCGGGTTGCTCCTGCTCTTTGCGGCGCAGCACTCGATCATGGCGCGTCCATCTTTTAAGCGCTGGTGGACTACAATAGTACCAGAATCACTTGAACGCAGCGTCTATGTTCTCTTTTCTGCGCTTGCGCTGAGCGCCTTGGTAATTTTCTGGCAGCCCTTGGGTGGAACTATTTGGGACCTTCGCCAAACTACGATCGGAGTCTCGCTTTACGTAATATATGCCTTAGGCTGGATCGGTTTGGTTGTAACCACATTTTACATCGATCACTTTGACTTGTTCGGATTGCGCCAGGTTTTTCTGAAACTAAAGGGGAGACCATATACACATCTAAGCTTTAAAGTACCCGGGCCCTACAAGTTCATCCGCCATCCGATCTATCTTGGTTGGTTTACTATCGTCTGGGCAACTCCGCTTATGACAGTTTCTCATCTGATTGTGGCGGCCGGACTGACTGCCTATATAATTTTTGCGGTGCGGTATGAAGAGCGAGATCTGATAGATACTTTTGGTGAGTTGTATACTATGTATCGTGAAGAAGTTCCGAGATTCATCCCCGTAGCTCTCCGTCGAACTTTCGGCTCCGCTGAAGAGCTAAATTCAGTGTCGGTAAGTCACGTAGGATAACGCCCAGAAAATATTCTATCAGTTCCATTTTTGCGGGATTTTCCTGCAACTGGGACTGATAGAATTTTAGAGATGAGCGACGCTTTTTTCGGGTCATCCAATGCTGGAATTGCTGCGTTGGTTGTTTAGCGCCGCGTCGAGTTCAATTTCAGCCTGTGCTTCATGCTAAGGGGAGCTTAAGCTATCACTCTGTTGCCGTTAGCGACGGAGCGGCGTAACAATTGCACTTATTCCCCGAATGATATCTTTGATAGATCATCAACCGGGCCGCTCACAAAAGTACCCGCCCTATCCCTGCCTTCGACATTTAGAACGACCAAACCACCCGGAGGAGTGGGACAGTCGGGACAAAAGGTCTCACGCACAAGGGAAGGCATAACCGAGTCAGGGTATCTTCGCGCCTGAGACACTACCGCCGTATAAATGTTTCTCCAATCTCCACCCACATGCCCGAGAGCCTCCGACGGGGTCAGTTCTCCATACCAATCGCTGATTGGGGTTTCGCTTTCGGAACCAAAACCGACGGCTTCAACCTTAAGTCCTGTGACTCCATAACCGGGACTAGTTTTCGAGAAGGAAAGTTTATCTCCTTCCTGGGAAACCTTTAGGATTGTTGCGCCCGGTAATCCGATATGCACCGAGACAAATTTTCCCTCTTCTCGATGCCTGTACCCGTCCGAATAAGCGACCTGATACTCGTGATCAAGCGGATATCGATCGGTGGGCAAATAATCTGTTTCTATCATAAGCTCATACTTTCGTATGATATCCGGATCCACACTATTGCTATTGGCCGCGAAGTTCTTTAGCGCAGCCTGATAAAGCTTCCCCCAATCGTGATTGATTAACGCCGCGGCTTCAAGCGGCCAAATATATGCGTAAGTATCGCCTTGCGGCATATCGACCCCGACACCTCCTATCGGAAACTTGATTCCAGCACCGCCTTCTCCCATACCTGCTGACGATTTATAGAAATGCAACAAGTCGCCCTCTTGGGCCATGCCTAAGAGAACATTATCTTCGATGCTTACGTATAGAGGATCACGAGCAAAACTCTTCTCGATGACTCTGGCAGTAGTCATCTCCCTGTCAGTGACCTCATAACAACTTGCAGCTCCTCCAGCGAACAATAGTGCTCCGATAGCTACTGACTGGTGCATAGCTTCTCACTAATTAAGATTTTAAAATTACGACGGGATGTTCTGAAAGAGCCGAGTTGAAAGCATATCAAAAAGTGGCTGGTTCTGGTAGAAATAATTCTATCAGGACCAATTTTGTGTGATGCCCCGATAAGCTGAACTTATTGCAAATGAGACTGAGAGAAAACAGGACACCCATCTTTCTGGGGGTAGCTAAACTGAGGCTATAGGAGTTTTCGTAAATTCGCCGGAAAAGTTTCCGACTTTTTTATGAACAGCGATTTTTTCTCAAATCGGACCCAGAACTTCAACTTTGTTTAAGTAACAACAAGTCTCTGGGGAAAGGGGAGGGGGGGAAAGGGGAGGGAAAGGGGAGGGGGGGAAATGTTACGCATATCTGTGTCATCGACATAACAATAGTGTAACACTTTATAATCTTAAAGAGGTGGTGTGCATGAATTTCCGTGCGGCAATAATACTCGTGGCTCTTATAACTGGATTGATTCATCCAGGAGCTGCATCGGCTATAAGCTCAGGTTCGGCGGCAACAATTAAAGCGGATTGCACACTTCCAGGGTCTGAACTTGGAGTGCGTGGTTGTGTGTATATATACTTAGCACCTGGCTGTAGCTGTGATGATATCGTAGTGATCGATGGACGAATAACTGCACCGGATGGATGCTTCGAAACGTGGGCAAGAGGCCCATTCCCCTGCGGATCAGATAATTTCCAGAGCAGGGATCCTCTACTTGGTATGGGACTTGAGTAGTTGATCTTGACCAAGTTCGAGATCAGTTCAGTAATTTATCCTCAACGTTAAATAACTCTATCAAATAATTCTATCAGGAAACGGAAATGAAACAGGACACCCATCTTTTGGGCGTGGGTAAACTTCAGTATCACGCGTCTTCCTAATTTCGCGGAAAAAGTTTCCGACTATTTTGAGGAGCCGCTATTTTTTGATCAACTACAAGTCTTTGAGAGAGCATGAGGGAGCTCTACCCCGAGGTTGCCCCAGCCGAAATATGGCAGAGGAGCAATTGTCACCATTACGCTATTCGACCGAGTAACCTGTGCCTAACCCTAGACTTAGATACATGCGATGGTCCGAATGGCTACTATCGTCTCCTATCTGATCATTTTCGAAGCCCCACGACAACGCGGGTACAAAGTGGCCCATTTGCTCCATGGGAAAAGTCATGCCGACCTCAAGTCGGAATAGTTTATTCCCTTCACCGCAGCGGTATGAGAGATTTAACGACCCGCCTAATTCAGGTGCGGATGAGGCGGATGGAATCGAATAGAGATTTAAGTCATACCACGAAATGTCCCCGTTTGTTGTCGCATCTATGCTAAATTTTGTGGTGTCTCTAACCTCGTCACCATACGCCTCGGCAATCGTACCCTGAAAACGAACGCCCGCCGTCCAATCATTTACGGTGCTGTGGTTTTCACTACTACCTTCTAGGTGATTTACGCCAACAACGCCCAGACTTCGCTTCTCGCAGGCTTCGCTAAGTGCAAGAGCTGTTACCAGATTACCGCTCACACCGTCAGGCGCGCCTGGGCCATAGCGTAGCGAACTCCTGCTATTTAGCTCCAATTTACCCCATTCCCCAAGTGGTCCGCCTGCATCCGCACTCAATCGCAGAGAACCAAATCCCGCTAAAACAGTGTCGTATGGTTCAAATACCGTGCTGCCTCCAGCCTCAAGTGAACCAAATAAATCAAGGTAGACCGCATCGCGATCATGCAATCGGTGCTGTGAAACGATATGGTCGGGGTTGGATCTCTGAGGAGGTGGCAAGCTGCTATCAATAAGATCATTGGCATCGGCTCTACCTATTCCAGCGCAGCCAGCTAATAATAGAGCTGCAGGCGAAAAACTTGCTAACTTAGACATAATCTATTTCTCCTAAAAATGGGCCTGAATTTGAACGCCACCAGGCGACCAAAGAAGTGTAGCCAAATTGCAGTCTTACGCAACTTGGTGGCGTATGACGAATGGGAAAATATCCCGGTAAACTAGGCTCTTAACTCATTAGGGTACAAAAAATCTCTTAGGTAAGGGGGCCTTTTGAATCATAATTCATGTCCTCGAAAGTTATGGAGGCTATTTGTAGATA
>CAZJXY010000271.1:0-5505 GCA_964549925.1 uncultured Bdellovibrionales bacterium
CCTATCTACAAATAGCCTCCATAACTTTCGAGGACATGAATTATGATTCAAAAGGTCCCAACCGAAACTTTCTGAGTGAAAATGTGTCTCACTTTGACTAACGTTCCATCGATGATAAAATCTGTATCGGGTCAGTGTTGGGAAGTAGCTGGTAGTAAGGTGTAATATTATGATCAGACAATCCGATACCCCGCGCCGTTTTGATATATCATTATCGGAACCAACTCCGGTTGATCTCGAATTTGCGCTATCAAAGATCGGATTATCCCCGGACGAAACTCTGAGAACGCTAAGATCAGTGGCTGAGTCGATCGAGGGTCTCGAAGCCGCAATCCAGGAATTAACGGTTACATTCCGCCGCGTAGACAGCGTTTCGGCGCAAGTTGAGGCAAAGTTTGAAGCTGGAAGGGTAAATCTCTCTATTACCTCCGCCCTTCCATTGGAAAAGTTAAAGCTTCCACCTGGAAATCTCCAGCGACTAAGAGATGCCGGTTGCGAGACCGTCGAGGATGTTGCCGGCATGAATAAGGAAAGCTTGGAAAGTATCCCAGGGATCGGACCAGTTTCTAGGGCCAGAATCTTGAGAGCAGTTGAGCGGCTGCGGAGGGAACAGCGCGATACTCAAAATAGTTAATTAGCCCCCATATGCCAGCGGGAGAATTCGCAATTCTGCTCTTGGGATAACACTTACGATCTTGGCGCGAATCTCGTTTGCAGCTCGAGTCACATCTTTGATGCTCATCTTTGGATCAAACTCAAGCGTAATATCAATCTCCCTTCTTTCGCCAGATTGCCTAGATTGCATCCCAACATACCCCATATATAGTGAATCGTTTTGAACCAGTACTCGCAGCACCGCTGTTTGGAGAGCTTCATCTACCGCTCGATCAACCAAATCTCCCATCGAGTGGGAGAGTACGGCATGGGCGGAATAAATTAAAAAGCAGGCGATAAATAATGAACCCAAGGGATCTGCGTATAACGCGAACCAACTTTCAGCCGAGAAGTTAGAGAGCGTCAAGGATCCAAGGAGAATCACACTCGCCACAGTCTTGGCCCTAAATAGTCTGGCCTGAGATTGCACCAAAGAGTTCGGTTCTCTTCCTTGAATTACAGCATTTTTCCACCACATATAGGCATTTCCCAGGACCGAAAGCAAAGCCAGCACCAGTCCAAAGATCTCCCCCTGTACAGCTTGCGGTGAGATAAATCTATTGATGCTGCTAAATAGAGCTATCGCCGCTGTCAGCAGCATGGCTAGACCGACGTTAAAACTCGCAAGCTGCTCTAATTTTCCAAAACCAAAATTATACTCGGCCCGGTCGGTTCGCGAAATCTTTTGAAGAACTAACCAACTAATCAGGATAGCAAGAAACTCCACAGTGCAGCGCAAAAGATCTGCAAGTAGTGCAACTGAATTTGAAGCATAGGCCGCATAGATTGTCGGAAGCAGGGAAAATCCGGTGGAGACTACAGCGAGTCGCAAAATCTTTGCGCGTTCGCTTGCCGGCTTATGAATCGGTCCTGACTGCATACCCCATCACGATGCAGTGAAACTAGGGCTTCGGCAATAGCGGAGTTTACGATACTACCTCGCCATATTCGAATTAATTCAAGTTATAGTTGTGAGTTAAGCGAATTGCTCAATTCTATTTTCCGCCACTCACGATTTTTCGGAGCAGCCCGCCGGATTCTCCCTTTTCGACACCAATTAATTTGGAAGAGAAACTCGACCCTACGTTATCCTTAAGGTATTGATCGTAGGCACTGCCAAGCTGCACGTTCTTTTGAGGGTTATTAAGACTCCAGCCGCCTTGCCACTCGAGTGAACTTCCGTCATTTGCAAAACGTGTTTCCTTTCCCGGAATCTGCCTGAGATTAACGTTACTACTTTTCGCTCCAACCTTGGCATCGGCAGGCGGAATTAGCACCGGACTATAACTTCTCTCGCTACCTGATAGATAGATAAACTTCCTGGCCTCCGGATTGACTGCGCTATTCAAAGCGTGATCAATCGCTGTAGTTTCTGCCGGGATGACGTTAGTTAGAGAGGCCTGCTCGACGGCGACTTGCTGAGCCGGTTCAATCGCAGGAGCGGTGTCAATCACGGCTGTCTGTATTTCAGCGCTAGGAAGTGCTTGCTTGACTGCAGCCGCTGCAACCGTCTCGACAACCGGAGTAAAAGCCTGTGGGCCGGGAATCTGAGGTAAATTGGTCTTAGCTAGAATAACGAAAGCAATTGCAACACCGATGCACATTCCACCGACCATGACAAATAAGCTCCGTCTTCGCGAGCTGCCGGCAGCCAGTTCAGGATCTAAATATGTCTCTTCTGGTTGTGGAATGACTTTTAGATGGTACTGAGTTTGATTCCAATTCTGATCTATAACAACTTTCTTTGTAGCCTGCACGTCGTCATCGTGTACCATGCGACTGGCATCACTGTTTGATGCTGAGTTCGTATTCGGATCCTCTATTCTTAGATCGAGTGTTTCTAACTTTGTCTTTTTTCCAAACGCCATAACGCCTCAATAAAACCTTATCCCCACAAATACTTACAGCTAGATCTGGCAGTCTCAGCCAGTAGTGCTTCAATCATTGTTATGCTGATGGACGGACACAAAGTCTCATAAATCTCAGTAAATCTTAGTGCCTAACTTGCTGTAATGATTGCCTATATAGCCCTACTCCTGTTCGGCTAATTATTTAGCAGAAGTGGTCGTGATTGCATATTTTCTAATCAACACCTGCCGTTTTCCATCTGTCGCAGGCGAGGCCCGGGAAGCCAGCTCCACTCTCAGATCTATAGTCGATTGGTAGTTAGGAAGGCTGAACAATTTTCCGCGTCCTTCACATTCGAATGTCTCACCAAAAAGGTACTCCCATTCCCGGCTAACGCAAAGTTCAATCTGCTCTGGCAAAAGATGGTAGAACAGATGCGAAACAAACGGGTAAACCTCTCTATCAGAGAAACTGATCCGATAAAGATTCGTCCTCGGTATGAGATTAAGTTTTTCAATTACCTCGCCCGCCAGTTTCGACTCTCTAGACTTAGTCAGAGGTAATTTGGACGGGAAGGCATAGTAGCTTAATCCTATCGCCAGCGTGATAATGAAAGCACCCTGCAAACTAGGGGAAACACGCTTAAGCTTATCCTCAAAAAGTTTGGCCAGGGAAAACAAATTCACGAGTAGCATTAAGCACACTAGAGCAAAGAGAAAACAGAGTAAATATTGCTGAAACCCTCCTGCGATGCGCGAGGCTGATATAAATGAAATAAAAAGGGCAACAACGGATAACAACTGAAGGTTTTTTAGTCCGGTTGGGTAACTTGGGCCGGCGCTTTTCATCACCAAGAACGGGAAAAGTGTCAGAAAGCCCACCAAAATATAAGTGATCGTCCAATTTGCACGCAGGTCAAAAGGAGATGCAAAGAATGAGAGCACCCGTGGAATGGCATTCCATGGATTTTTCGCGCCGGGAGCCGAAGTAAAATACTGATAAAGCGTCCCAAGATTCCCCCAGCCTGAGTTTGACTTAGCCAGAGCCTCATACAGCGGTGGGGACCAAAGAAGAAGAGCTCCAACGATCACTAAAAGAGCCCCAGATACAGAAAGTTTTCTTGCTCTAAGCAGGTGTATAGTTGTTACTGCCAGAATGCCTAAAACACACAGTGTTGGACCAACGTGCGCTTGGCAAACTATCGATCCGGAAATCGCAGCAATAAAGAGCATCCAGACTCTACCGGAATTCATCGCCTCAGCCGAACTCAGAAGCAGCACCAAAAAAGCTGGTACAGTAAAATGCGGATTCCAATAATCGGTTAAGATATCACGATCATAATTCCGTAAGACCAAGAGTAGCAGTGGAATTAGAAGCAGCGTGATTGATGACCCAAGGCTTAATCTCGAAATTAGCCAAACCGATAGCAAACTCGCTATCAGCCAAAAAAACACCATGCCGAAACGAAAGTCCGCATGCTGATTCGCCGAGGAGCCCAACATCTTTTTTATTCCAGCCAAATAATAAAAATGAAACGGCCCGGGATGGCGAAACTTATGATGACTAAACGCGCCGGTGTATGCTCGCCCCTGCTCGGCGGAAAAGACTGCGATATGTGTCAATTCACGGTCGGTGTTTGCCAGCTTAACTTTCTTTATGGTGTCGTAGTTCTCAATTAGAAAAGTCGCGAAAGTTATGAGGACAAAGAGAAGCGCAGCTAATACGGCAGGCTTGCCCGTAGTACTCTTTTTATCGGCGATCACAGTCCGTTCTTTAGTTCAGCGATTGCTCTTTCGGCTCGAAAGATCTGTTTATCTCTCTCCGGATCGCTTCTTGCAATCTTAAGGAAAGACTCAAAGAAGGTGATTGCATCTTTCTTATTGCCAGCCATCTGATATGCAACTGCCAAGTTAAAGAATACGTCAGCGTCTTTCTGGTTTCCGGCAGCAGCGATTTGAAGATGCTGGATCGCCTCGATTGGCTTTTTGTGGATTAAATAAATGTGACCAAGATTACGTCTTGCATCCAAGTCGGCGCTGTTAATTTTCACTGCCCGTTCATACGCCCCGATCGCTTCGGTCAGTCGGTTCTGAGAAACGTAAGCCGCCCCAAGGTTATTAAAACTCTCGCCTAATTTTGGATTGTCTTTCGCCGCAGCCTTATACTCAGCAATCGCTTGATCGACCTTTCCTTCCGAAAAATAAGCAACCCCCAAATTATTATGCGCCACTCCTGTAACCGCGCTCGCTCCCGTCGAGGTTATTTTCTGCCACTCACTGACCGCTCTGGTAAAATCGCCATCTACTCCATAAGTGTAACCTAGATTTAACCTAGCTTCATGATCGTTGGGATTAGCCTTTACTAGTGTTTCGAACTCTTCACGCGCCTTTTTGATCTTACCATCTGCGAGGAGAATTAACCCAAGATTATAACGCGGATTTAAGAGATCCGGGCTAACCTTCAGAGCAGCTTCATACTTCATCCGAGCCTTAGTTTTATCTCCTAAGCGTGCATAGGAGAGTCCAAGGTTACTTAAAATTTTACCGTTATTCGGATCCAATTCAGCCGCGAGCTCTAACTGCTCTACCGCCTTGGCATAACTGCCTGTACGAATGTAAATCCCTCCAAGTCCAGCATGCGCTGCCGCGAAATTCGATTTTTTATCGATGGCCTTTTCTAAGTATGTCGTTGCTGTTGTGTTATCCCCTTTGGCACAATATGCCAATCCAAGATTGGTCAGTAGAGCGGCTGAGTTTGGATTAATTTCCAAAGACTTTTGCCAAACCTCGAGTGCCTTATTCAGTTCACCCTGCATAGCGTAACTATAACCAATCGCTTCTCCTATCTCCGCCGATTTGGGATCCGCCTTAGCCGCCTGAGTCAGAACCTTAATGGCCTCGGCGTGGTCACCGCTGCGCTGTAGTTCCCTGCCCTGTAAGTAGAGTTCATCCGAAGCTTGCGGGTCTAAGCCAATGACCGTATGGAAGTCTACATCCTCAAGTG
>CAZJXY010000272.1:0-5505 GCA_964549925.1 uncultured Bdellovibrionales bacterium
CACGGCACTTAAAATCCCCAACACGGCGGCGTTCACTCCTACTTTCTCTTGATCACTAAATACTCGCAGTAAATTTAAGGAGAGTAGAATCAACCAGAGTATAAGAAACGAGACCAACCGAGGCTCCCAGCGAAACCAAGTGTTCCAGGCAGCATGCCCCCAGATCATTCCCGAAGCTAAGGTTATTGAGCAAAGCACCAAGCCAACCTCAGCAGCCGCAACGTTGACGGCGTCAATTCTCCTATTTCGAGTGGCAAGGTAGAAGAGCGAGCTAACCAGTACTACGGCGATCGCTAAATAAGAGGCGGTTGCGCTGCCGACATGGAAATAGAAGATGCGCTGCACAGCTCCCATTACGCGTTCGCTTTGAACCTGCATAAAAACGTAGTTGATCGCCACTAGACCCAAACTCAGCGTTAATAAGGGAAAGATTAGATCCAGTACCTTGGTAACTTTTTTACTCATGGAAATGCTTTAGTCCTGCAGTAGTGATCCAAAAAGATTAATACCAAGTAGTGCGTATATAACATCCAGCCCGGCGAGCAAAGTTACCCAGGGAGAACCCCAATTAATTCCATTACCGCTGACCACCCCTTGTGTCAGTTCCAAGGCAGCAAATAGAAGAGGAAATAGTAACGGGAAGAGTATGACCGGAAGGAGCATCCCGCGAAGTTTGGATCGGAGTGCAACCAGGGTGAGAAGAGTGGACAACGCCCCGTAGCCTATAATCACCCCGAGGGAGAGTAGCAGCAGATTAGGTAGGATTGCTCCCCAATTTAGATTTAGAAAAACCGTGAGGCAGAGAATAGCGCTCAATTGCCCAATCAAGGATATGGCAATGTTTGAACAAAGCTTTGCGAGAAATATCGCCTCTGGCGCGGCTCCGCTGAGGTATACGCCCCAGAGTCCCCCTAAAGCTAATTCGTATTCGAAAGCTCGGCTCAAGGAGAGGGTTGCAGTAAAAAAGAAGATCAACCAAAGAAAAATGGGAGCAATCGAATTAATCTCCCTTGGAGAAAAGAAAGCACTGTAGGCGCTCAGAGATGCCATACTGGAAAGGAGTAGTGCCAAGAAAATTTGTAGTCCGAGGGACTCTTTGGCTCGAAATTCGGAGCGAAGGTCTTTGGCTAATAGGTTCAGAAAAGAGCCCATCTTAATACTGTGCCTCCACATACCATTGGATGGCGACAGCGGAATGAACGCTCTCACTTCCTGAATCCCGTACGATTTGTCCCTGCTTTAGAACAATCAAGCGTGTAACAAATGGCAGCAGGCGTCTTAAGTCATGTGAAGCGATGATCGCAGCAGCACCTGCTTTACAAGAGGCAGAAATCATACGCATCAAAGACTCTGTGCTGGCCTCATCTAATGATGAGGTCGGCTCATCTAAAAGAAATAGCTTTGGATCATTTAAGAACGTACGGCATATCCCGACACGCGAAAGTTCCCCCTTAGAGAGCGTTCCGAGCTCTCGCTCCGCTAGTTTAATTAATCTAAACTCCTGAAGAAGCGGGTCGATTTTGACTGATGAAGCGTAGAGCTTGCCAAATAGGGTTAGATTTTCTCTAACCGTCAGTGTCGGATAAAGCAGTGGATCATGTCCTAGATATCCGACCTTGGATCGGAAATTTTTCGGCGGTTCGCCATTCAAAGTAAGGGATCCAGTATCGGCTTTTGCCAATCCAGAAATGATCCGAAGTAAGGTTGATTTACCTGCGCCATTAGCGCCAGCGAGTAAGACTATTTCACCGGAATTGACTGAGAGCGACACCTCGCCAAGCGCTGAGAAAGAGCTGTAGCATTTGGAAATTTTATTAAGATTCAATAAAGAAGCGGCGTTCTGAGTAATCATTCTTGTCTTATTGCATCAAGCTTCTCAAAGACAGCTGCGGCTTCAAGCTCCAACCCAGCCTTGGTTCTTTCGTAGTCCTCCACAGTAACCTTTCCGGTCGCGTAGTCCAACTCAAGATCTTTTAGGACCTGAATAACCCGCTCTTTTTGGTCACGCAGATTCAATTCGGACTCAAAGTCGGTTCGCTGTCCGTTAGTTATTTCTGCAGCTAGATGGGGCTTTAGTAAGTACCAGGCCACCCCAGTTGTTATGACAGCACTCACTATTAAAGAGATTTCCATAGCCACACTATAAGTTAACGTACACTGACTTGAGCAACACTTTTGGCATCTTCTGCTGTTAGAACTCTCGCCATGCGTGGTAATACCGCAATAATACTTCCGACTAACATTACCAATCCACCAACCCAGAGCCACATCTGAAGTGGATTTATAAAAGCCTTGAAGGTCGCCTCAGTCCCATCTTCACTCAATCCAGCTAAAACTAAGTACAGATCTTCTCGGGTACTAGTCTTGATCGCGACCTCCGTGGTGGGCTCCCTTGTTCTAAAGTAAAATCGCTTTTCTGGCTTAAGGGTAGCATACTGCTTTCCGGTTGCTGTAATCGAAACGGATGTTATAGCGGTTAAAGACTCAAAGTTATTATTACGATCGGATTCAAGCTTTTCTAAGGAAATAGTAAATCGCCCGGCTTGGTGTTTATCCCCTTGTTTCAGTGAGAACTCTTCCTCAACTTTATGCGCCATTGAGGCGGTGATTGAGATTGCACATATAGCCACACCTATATGTATTAGATAACCGGCATAACGAGTGCGGTGACGCCTCAGTACTTGCGTAGCAGCCGTAAGCTGAGATGCGGACGGGATTGAAATTGTTGTTGCCCGCACGGCGCGATGAAACTCTGTAAATACAGTGGAGACAGCGAAGAAAGACAAGGCATAAGCTAGAACAGGGTAAAAACCATCAATTCCGGCCCACAGTAAAATTAGAGCGACAACTAAACTAGATACGAAAGGCCAGAGGAAGGTGCGGCGTAAACTCAGCCAACTTGCTTTACGCCAAGCGATTAAAGTTCCAATCCCCATAAGGAATAAAAGAGCTAAGAACAAAGGAACGTTGACCGCATTAAAAAATGGAATCCCGACCGTCTGTTTTTTACCGGTCACGGCTTCGGAAAGTATAGGGAATAGCACTCCCCAAAGTGTTGCAAAGCAGATACTAAGCAGCACCAAATTATTCAGAAGGAACGCCGCTTCGCGTGAAAGAATGTGTTCAATAACTCTTGAAGGCTTAAGTTCCTTCCGTCGATATATTACTAGCACTACTGTCACTAGAATAATTGCCGCAAGGTACTGCAAGAAAACTTCACCGACATCAGTTGAGGCAAAGGCGTGAACGCTTTGCACTACACCGGATCGGGTTAGGAATGTGCCGAATACGGTTAGGGCATAAGAGAGAGTAATCAGAGCAACATTCCAAATTTTTAGCATGTCCTTTCTTTCTTGGACCATGACTGAATGGAGAAAAGCGGTTGCTGTCAGCCAAGGAAGAAAAGAGGCGTTTTCAACCGGGTCCCACGCCCAAAAGCCGCCCCAACCCAACTCAAGGTAGGCCCAATGTCCACCGAGCATTATGCCCACCGTCAAAAAGGCCCATCCCAGCAAAGTCCAACGGCGGGTCAAGCGAATCCACTCATTAGAGAGGTGACCGGAAAGCAGTGCTCCGACGCAATAGGAGTATGGAATAGCCAGCGAGGTAAAGCCGAGATAAAGCATCGGCGGGTGAGCCGCCATATAAGGATTTTGAAGCAGCGGATTTAGTCCATTTCCATCATTTGGAATGAACGATGCAGCGATAAACCTAAATGGGTTCGTGTAGAAAATCGTAATCGTGAGAAAAAAAAGAGCGGATGAATTTGTAACCGCCAGGACCCACGGCATCAACGCCCGTGGTTGGGCGGTGCTACCCCAAGCAACCAAAGCGCAGCTCACTCCTAACATCGAGCACCAAAGGAGCATGCTTCCATCCATGCCGCCCCAGATTGCGGCGATCCGGTACACCGCTGGCATATCCTTATTCGAATACTGCCAGACATATTGTAGTGAGTAGTCGCTTTGATAAAAGCAATAACCCAATCCCACAAGAGCGACTAAAGATGCCAGTGAGGATAAGAAAGTAGCGTTTCGAGTGGTAAGGAACCAACGCTCGCTCCGAGTTTTTCCCGCATAGATGCCGGTCAGGATTGCTACCAGAGCCAAAAACCAGGCCAGGCAGAGGCTAAAATGTCCGATCTCACTCATCTTTGGAGATTATTTCAAAGTTTTGAGAAAGACCAGGGGGTAGGCCTGTAAATTGAGCACGGTTTAGGTCTACTATTGAGCCCTTAACTCTATAACTTAGAACTTGCTGAATGCGCTCAATCGTCACTCTACCACGTTGTTTGCGTTGCCGCCTGCGACAGGATATCTGCATCTGCTCCGTATTACCGCGGATTCAGACTAAGACTAGGGTGTTAGTGGTGATGCATGTATTAGAGGAGAATAAAACTACTAATACGGGAAGGCTAGCCCACTTGGCTCTTCCTAATTCGGATATTTACTACCATGGCAAGCAAGGCACCAAGCGGCAGCTATCCAACTTATTTTCACGAGACGGATCGACTTTCCTACTTTACCCCGACGATTCTGCTACGGAGATTAATTCTAAATTTTTGTCAGATCCGGACACCCCAATTACTTTGGTTGTTCCCGATGGCAACTGGAAACAGACGCGGAAGATGAGCCATAACATTCCAGATCTAGCTGTGCTTCCGCGTGTTCGAGTACCTATCGTAGGAAAGAGCAATTACAAGCTGAGACGTGCACCACGGAATGGGATGCTCTGTACAATTGAGGCGATAGCTCTGGCGCTGGAGCATTTGGAAGGGAAAGAAGTTCGAGAAAAACTTGAAGATATACTTGATCAGTTAAATTTGAGAATTCTAACCACCAGAGGTAGGAAATATTCCGGTAAATCAGCTCTAACTACTGCGGCTTCGGCGGTTCGTATTTAGACGGGCATTGAGTTAAAAGCTGTGAAGCATACAACGTTCCACCAGAGAAACTTCCATCTATAATTACGTCTCTACCTGCCGCAAACATATCGGGTTTTAAACCTTCATATTCAACAGCAATAGGCTCGCCGCCGAGGGTCGGGTCTTGGATGAAGAATTTAAGCTTGATTGCCGGCTGAGTAGAATACTCAATTGGCATATCGGCGACTCGTCCGCCCACACGAATTCTATTCAATTCGTGTGCTGCCGCTTTAGCTTGATTCAGGTCGGTAGTACGAAGCACTAGCGCAGTGCTTTCGTGGGTGGCAAAAGAAACCATAATTACTGCGATCACAGCCACGGCGATAACGATACTTAGAAATGTCTTATTCACCGAAAATTTTAACTCAAAACTAATTTAATGAGACGAAGCGACTGATGCCTAACAGCTTTTTCACTTCATTAATTTTCCCATCGACGTGCGCACCAACCCAGGATCCGTCCCACCATTCCAAAGGATCGATTGGAACTCCCTGTAAGACCATACGATAAGCAAGGTGAGGATAAAGCGCAAACCCGCTGCTCCCGATTACACCAATTGCCTGGCCTTTTGCGACTTTATC
>CAZJXY010000273.1:0-5504 GCA_964549925.1 uncultured Bdellovibrionales bacterium
TCTTATTACCATCAAGCTAGCACCGCATGCTCGGATACCGGTAAGGCAACTCAAGGAATAAGACTTTATACGTCTAGAACTACTCCGCCTCCACCACCGGAGAAAAAGATTGAGATCTGTCACTATCCGCCGGGAAATCCGGATAATCGCCAGACTCTGACCATTTCAGAAAGCGCTTGGAAGGCTCACCAGGATCATGGAGATACGCAAGGAGCGTGTAATTCGCAGCCGCAGTGTGATCCCAACTTTAGTGTAACATCAGTCTGCTCGACAAACCCATCGTTTGAGCTCAAATGGGAGATAAAGAACTTGTCATATTCGCAATGTGGCGAATTAGAATTTAATTGGGATATTTACGGAGGTTACCAAGGTGGAAAATCCAAAGCGGGGGCATCCCCTGTTTATCTAAATACGTATACCGAGCAAGGACCAAATACTTTGAGGGTCTTTTCAGGGAACGTACAAAAGGCTGCAACCTCTGCGACCTTTACTCAATGCAATGTTCCAACGCCAACTCCAAGTAGTACACCGACTCCTCAGCCCAGCGCTTCTCCGGTACCCACAACTGCTCCGACATTGGCACCAACCCCAACATCTACCCCAGTTCCGACAAGCACTCCAACTCCAGTGCCTTCTCAGACACCAGTTCCAACTGAACCACCTGTGGCACCAGCTCCCGCTCCGACAACTACCCCAACCCCAACTCCGAGCGCGACTGCTACTCCGCAGCCGACTAGCACGGCCACACCTCAGCCGACTTCCACGCCAACTCCAACTCCTAGCGCGACCCCTACACAAACTCCAGCCCCGACGGCAACGCCAACTCCAACTATTACTCCGACGCCCGAACCGACTCCAACTCCAAAACAGTTCGCGCTGATCACCGGCCTAATAACTGGAAAGAACGGACGAAACCTTAGTTCAAAGGATCCAGCGTATCGTGCTTGGTCAACAAGCGGATCCCAGATTACAGTGATGGCAAGTTGTGACAATGATCAGCGCTACTATTCCTCACTCGACTTTCCGAAGACAGAGTGGACCTTATCCTTACCGGTTGGGTACACTTGTCGGATCTTTTTTGCTCCAAATAAGTCGTTCGTAGTTACTTCGAAACCGCGCTCCTATACCGAGTTTGTCGAGTCTAACCAAGACGGGTTTAACTTCGCTCTCTCTGCTAAGACAGCAAAAATCTCTCGATCGGCGCGTACATATGATCCATTGAAGGGAGGGAAGTGATGAAACGATCTAAAATAATCCAGCTGCTTCTCATGTTCTTGCTTCTTCCCGGGCAAATAATAGCTGAGGAGCGTGAAGTAGTAGAAGATGAGTATATTTTGTCTATTTCAGAGACCAGGGCAGATCTAGCGATTGATCTTTTTGAAGATTCAACCGGAAAATCGCTTGAGCCAACGGTTGGAGAATATATCACCGTTGTGCGCGCAGGTGATGAAAGTGCAGATCCGGAAGCAGGGGAGTCGGATATCTCTGACTCTGAAATTGTTGAGTACTCACGCTCAGCTGACCTGTGCGTACGATTTAACTCGGCTAGAAAGCGAATTGCCGCTTCGGTCAATAAAATGATCAAAAACGGAGCTAGGCCGGATATTAAAGATCTTCTCTCCGCTCGCCTAAAAATTAACTGTGAGGCAAACGGGATCATTCATTCAGCCGCTGTTCCAAACGATCAATACTACTCACTTGAGTGGGGACTTCCGGCGATCAAAGCTCCTGAAGCTTGGAACGTTCAGCAGGGCAAATCGACAACAATAGTGGCAATCATCGACTCAGGTGTCGACTATAACCATCTCGATTTAAATGGGAACATGTGGAGGAATCCTGGTGAGATCGCCGCTAACGGTGTTGATGACGATGGAAATGGCTATGTCGATGATCTCTATGGAATAAACACAATTAATGGCAGCGGTAATCCGATGGATGATAATGGCCATGGAACGCACTGTGCTGGAACAATCGGAGCAAAGACCAATAACGGTGTGGGAATATCAGGTGTAAGCTGGAACGTTCAGATGATCGCCGTAAAATTCTTAGGATCAAATGGCAGTGGATCATATGCAGACGCGGTCGAAGCTCTAGATTACGTAACAAACTTAAGAAAGCGTGGAATAAGGGTTGTAGCGTCTAATAACTCCTGGGGGAGCACGTATTACTCGTCAGCGGTATTTGATGCGGTAAAACGTTCGACTAACGCTGGTGTTTTAACCATCGCTGCAGCCGGAAATGACTCAAGCAATAATGACTCTACCCCGCATTATCCATCGAATTATGCAGACCCGGGAGTAATCGCGGTTGGCGCTACAAACTCAAATGGTGATTTGGCTTCATTCTCGAATTATGGAGCAACTACAGTTCATATTGCAGCGCCGGGGGAAACGATAGCGAGTACATATCCAAATAATCGATATGTATATCTATCTGGAACTTCGATGGCCACCCCTCATGTGACAGGTGCAATTGCGCTCCTTGCTAGCCACTCTCCCAATTTGGATTGGAGCCAACTTAAGGGGATTTTGTTGAATAATGCATCCACAATGCAAAGTTTATCCGGTAAGGTTGTTGGATCAAGATTTTTGAATTTAGCGGCCATGTTGACCGGTGCTGCGAGCCCGCCGCCGGCTTTGCCGACTCCAACACCAACACCTACTCCAACTGCCACGCCCACTCCAACTCCCGTCCCAACGCCTCAGCCTGGAAATTGGGATATCACGGTCAATGCGGTTGGGGATAGCGGGCCGCTTGAGGGAGTGACAGTCACACTTCAAACTAGCAAAGGCACAAAATCAAGCTTTGTTACTGGCCCTTCCGGAAAGGGATCCTTCCTGCAGGTGTCTGGACCTACAAATTATAGCTTAACGTTGGAAAAACTAGGGTATGTGACACGATCCGCAACGGCCTATCTAACCGCTAATGCAACACACACCCTTTCGTTAAGTGGGGAGGCCTACCGCTTAACCGTAAAAACAGTAAATGGTATGGGGCTTCCGTTAGATGGAGTCCTAGTAGATGGCGGCAAGCTCGGAACTCAATTGACCGATGGTGCGCAGACTACCTTTAACGTTCAATACGGCTCAGATTATAAATTTAGCGGCGCGCTAAGCGGGTACTACTGTAAAAATCTCCCCGAGAGTCGGGTTTTTGGAAATGCTACCAGAGTGATCATGTGTAAAAAGCAGCTTTAATCCCCATACTGCAGCCATCGAAATCCGTGCTCGCTTAAATAAATCACCCCTCCACCACTTTCATTCTTCAAGACGTATAATCCAAACCTCGCCTTTGGTGAAAAGCGTCGACTTGAGCTGTCTACTTGGTCAAGGGCGATCACCGACCACTCGTCGGCCCAAGAGAAATCATCGCCACCGTTTCCAAAATCATTTCCTGCACCAAGGACAGAGAGTTTGGCTGAGCTGCTGCAGAGTGCGATCCCCAATTTTCCGGTTATACGACTCTCCACTAAAACTGCGCGATCAGCTCGGTTATCTCCGTCAAAATCTGCGATCAACTGATTTGGAGAGATCCAGGAGGATTCTTTATATTGTGACGGAAGGGTACAAGGATTCTGATTGGTGCTTGAACTACTCTCTGGTGGTGATATCGGAAGACGATTGATCGGGTTTACGTCAAACATGGTCGTAGGCGGAGGCCTAGTACCAGTGCCGACCGTTCCACCGGAGCATCCGATCATTGTGAAAAATACAATCGATATAGAAAATATTCGTAAATTTTTAGTGCTCATTTACTCTCCTGGTCCTTACTGCCGTGCCCTGTTTTGATATCACTGAATGTACCAACAGAGATAGTTACTCCCTGAGACTTTCGATCGAGCTCGGGGTTTAAATCTCGATCATAACCAGATAGAAAGCTTCTTAACTCAGTGTGAAATTTAACTCCCTGCTCTAGAACCCAACGCCTAATTTTCGGAAGCGCCGATGGCGCAATGTTATCGAATTCCGTTCGAGCATGAAGATTTGGCACTGCTGGTGAATCGAAAATATTGGTGCTAACTGAGCTGATCAATCGATCCATATCCTCAGCTAAAAGCGTGAGGGAGTTGTCTTGATCTTTTGAGAGCTCAATCGAAGAATGTAGCAATCTGACTAGATTACCATCCCGCTCGACAGCACCGTTTCGCTCAAGCTCGAAAAGTGCTGTGTAAGGATTAAGATCGCTGCTTACTGACAGCACCAGTTCCGCAAATTCATTGCGTTTTGACTCTAAAGAAAGCTCACGCGGCCTTCCGCGCTTATCTGTAAATTTTCGATTACTCTCCCAAGCTCCTAAGACTTTAGCTAGAAAAAAAACTTGAGAAGCATGCTCATCTTTCCTATTCTCTAGCCGCTTTACCTCTTTTCTTTGAATACCGGTCATAGCTGCGATTCGGCTGGTGGTGCCCCTTGACCCCAGTCGAGAGAGCTCATCCCTTGAAACATCGACAAAGGCCAATTTGGCCGCCTCGAAAAATTCCTGCACCCGTATCCCACGACGTAGGCAGAGTCGGGCCAGGGGTTTAAGAGCTTTCTTAAGAAAATTAATCATAATGGAATATAGACCCATTATAGCGTAAATTCAGCAGATTACAAGCAGATTATCATGGAAAATGACTAGCATTTGGCGCATTGTTGCAAATAATCCAAAAATATGTATAATGGACTTATAACCCATTAAACAGGAGTTATCGATGAATCTAAGATTTTCTCAGTTTTTAGTGATTGTTCTGGCTTTATTTGCCTCGGGCTGTTCTCCCACTTTAGACCAGATTGAACTTCAGGCTAAAACAGGATCTCCAGTGGTCTCCCAGGTCGAAACCGTATCGATTCCGAGTGATCCGTCGAGATTTACTGCAGTGGTTATGGTTGAACCGTTAACCACACCGGTGGGCACACACGAGGTGGGAAGCGATCTATTGCTCCGAATAAATGATACGACTGACAATTTGACTCAAAAACTTACGACTGCACTGGTCAAAGCCGGAAATATATCGGTTGTCGATCCCCGGGGTTTGCGTCACCGACCGGATGGATCATTCACAACTAATCTCCGTCCTGGTGAACATGGTCCATATTTAGTAAGAGCGGTGATTACGGAATTCACAGAAAAGGCCGTGCAATCAGACACAGGCAGGGAGTTTAATTTTGGATGGGTCGGAATAGCTTTAGGTGTTGCTGGACTTGCAACCGGAAAGCCTGGCTTAGCTTGGCCAGGCTTAGGTATAGCCCTGGCCGATCCGTCGTTTGGCGGAGAATCAATGCATCGCACCGGAATGGTCGCATTTGATGTCCAGGTAGTTGATGGAAATAGCATGAGAGTTGTCGATGCCTTTAAATCAAGCGGTACATTTGAAGCGGAAAGCGGAAGCTCCGGATTTAGTTTCCTGGGTTATTCAAATCGACGCGAGGAATTTGCTCAAAGTGTGTTGGGTCAAGCAGCGCAGGCGGCGATGAACGATGCAGTTAAGAAAATTCATGCGAGTGTGGTGAGGTAGGTATTCG
>CAZJXY010000274.1:0-5502 GCA_964549925.1 uncultured Bdellovibrionales bacterium
GCGTCAGCCGATGCCTCAAATCCGCCAAAGTTCGGGGTGTTCTTCGGTCCGAGTGAGTGGCTTGAGGATCCTGGCGCTCTCGATTACGCAGCTTCGGGAGCTCGTGATGTTTACAAGGCGATGATCATGCAGACCGTCGGCGTCGCTGGAATCTTCACCGGCGAGTCCTCCCATAAGGATATCTCTGGTCCAGTCGGGATAGTCAGCATTGGAACGGAGGCAGCAAGTGGTGGAATAGCTTCACTGATTGCCTTTGGCCTGATGATTAGTTTGGCGTTGGCATGGTTCAATCTCTTGCCAATTCCTATGCTGGATGGGTTCGGGATGCTCCTCGGAGTTCTCGAAATCATTCGCGGTGAACCTCTCTCGTCTCGCACGGAGTTGATGCTAAAGATTCCGGGTGTCGTCTTTCTCGGAGCGTTGATGATCTTCGCTCTTTTTAACGACATCGCTCGGATGATTACCTAGTCAGAGGCTCGGTGCGAATCTGATCGATCTTGAGCGGGGCTTTCTTGATCTGCTTAAACGCTGATCATACGCCTGGAGGTTCTTTCCAAGGTTACATGGAAGTCCCGCTCAATCCTTTATTTGCCATGCACTCTATACATTGTAACAGATGTTACAGACTCAGAATCGGCCCCAGATGGCAACACAATTGGGTGATTAATCGTAAATGCAGTGCCCTCATTACAATGTAACGTTTTACTAGGCGAGTCGAATTAGTTTGCTTTGGATAACTCTAATTATCGGGGCAGCGGTAGCGGGTTTTTGAAGTGAGAGTTTATGACAGGATTTCGATTGCCGCTTTGTTTTTTTCTGTTGCTGAGCTTATCGGGGTGTTCAGTGCTCCGATACGCACCACCCGAAATTGGAGAGCCATTACAAGAGGGGTACCTCAAAATTCTAGCTGGAATGTGCCAGGGGATGGGACCAGACGCAGAGGCCGGAGCACTTGTCTGCGTACCGGCTGTGGCTGTCGCCGTCATGGATGCTGCTCTGGTGGCAACTGAAATGACTGTCGAGTCAATTGTTAGTCCGTCTCCTATGACAGTGCCTGCAATTCGGCCATCATTTGGAATTTCACTTGGAGGGGGACCGGTTTATCGAGTGCCATAGACATCATTGAGCCCAGCTGAAAGCCACCCTGATTTGACTCAAAATTTTGCCGTGTGTACCCTTTCAACTACGGCATTTTGAATTTTCATTGGTGGCACCCGATAAATGACAGATTTTTCCAGTCAGACCGACTCTCGTACTAATCCTTCGAGTCCGCGCGGGCCTACTCCAGCGCAAGGTGCAGCTCAACAGGGGGTTTTTGGGCGGGACCCGGACCCATTTGAAGGGTTAGTTGGCTCCGAACTTAGAACGGAAAGTCCCGACGAGCAGATATTGAGCCAACTGCCCAGGCTTAACGCAGATCTGGTTCGAGCACAGTCGCTATTTGAAATCGTACGTGCTTATCACAGAGAGGGAGTCGATTTCTCTGATGGTACTACCTTTCTTAAAGCTTTACGTAGCGAGTGGCAAAAGACCACCACTCTCTGCGTAAACGCTGCCAAAGCCGTGGAAGGGCAAGTTGGGATTCCACGACGAACAGTTCGGCAGGGTGAGATCAGTTTCGATCTAGTTGGAGAGATCCACTCTCGCGGAATCCCAGATCGACAGTTTGAGGTGTACCGAGATTATTTTGACTCTCAGTTGGTTCAAGCTAAAAATTTATTACTCGAAGACGGCATTTCAAAGGAGCGCTTCCCAAGTGCTGTCAGTCTAAAGGATCGTTCGGAAATCCCCTTCCATAAAATGCTATTTCTGATTGGAGAGGCTAGTTGCGAGTGGCTCAAGCTTAAGATTGATAGACTATTTTCCTCAGTTTCTGCCAATAAGAACTCTGAGTCCAAAGACGCTAATGTGGCTGAACTCGTAGATTCGCTTCTGATTCCAGACGGAAGACCGAGAGCCGACGTTCCTCTTCAAGTATACTCAGGTGAATACGGTTTACCTGCCTCGTTGCTAATGGATTTCATGCAGCACAGTAATTTCGAGTGGGCTGCTGACTCAAAGCTTCATTGCTCTCTCGGACGCTCGATCTATATGACGGAATTCTTGCGTGAATTTGCTGTGCAGACCGGAGAATCTGAGATCACTTTCAGAAGTGGTTTGTCTCACACTCACCATCTTGAAACTATGCTTAAATTACCGTGCCTAGACCAGAGAGTCAGAGAAAACGCGATCCGTGACTGTCGAGAAGTTTTGCAGGCTAGAGGCGTCGGGCGGAGTGAAGAGTCCGGCCCATCGACTAGTACCGTTTTGGGAGTTACAGCACTTACTGCAGGTCTACTCAGCTTCCCCGTTCCAGTTGGAGCGGGACTTCTCGTAGCCGCCGAAATCGGATATCTTATCGTACTGGACGCGGACCAAAAAGTCTCAGCGGCACTAGTAAAGTACGTGGGGGCGCAGTTGGAGAAGATCAATTCAGAGCTCCAAATTGCAGCCTCTTGATTTGCCACTGGCGGGTCAATAATTCCTATTTAAAGCTCCTCATCTAAATCAACCGTATGAGTGTTCTAGTCCCAACTAATAGTTCGATAGGTTAGACTTTTTAAGTGTGTTATACTGCCGCAGATCGAGCATCTTGGAGGCGTAGCGTTTATGTTCCTACCTATTTCTTCAAATCCTAACGCTAATCGCGGGGAGCAAGTTTCAAGGGCCGCATTTGTCGGGGTCTATGAAGATTGTGGTTCGAATTCAGCAATTCTGATCCCAAGAGAAGGTGCCAACGAAGCGGAATATGTTAGAGCTATTTCAGCCTTGGCTGAGGGGATGAGGGATCGTGGCATCGCAAGATGTTATCTCTCCCTAAGTTCTATCAGCCAGTATTCAGAGGAGGGAATTGGCGCGACTATAAAACTAGGGAAGAGCGTTCCGGTCGAGATTTTTAAAATACCGGCCTGGGTTGCTGATAAATTCGATAAGCACGGTGTTTCGACGGAGAGACATAATGTCTCTTTTACGAATATAGACCCAGAACTTTTGTTTGCTCAGCCGGATGCAATCGATGTGGCAGCAACACTGGCTATCATTGAAGCTGCCGAAAAACCCTTGGCTCAGCTATCAGCTCCAATTAAAGGTAAAGTTTTTCGTGCAGATTCAGAGCCAGCCCTCGATCACGAAATTTTGTCGCGAGACGGTGCTAAATTTTATGTAGATCAAGATGTGCATCGTATCGGTGAACAAACGGATCTGGCGACTCAATTCAAATCCGAGCTGGCTAATGCAGTAGCTTTGACTGATGGAGACATAACGCTTTCTCTCCGCGGTATTTCTAGGCTCGGACATGATAACATCGGTGCAATTATACGTGCAGACAAAATTTGTTTGCGGAGCGGAAGAAGACTCTCTTTGGTAGATATAGGAACAGATCTGGCCGTTCAACTAGAGACGGCTGGTCTAGACAGAGTTATTCCCTGGAAGGATCGCGCGGCGTAGGAAATTCATCAGGTCCGTTACTCCACAGTCACCGCATGATTCGACCTGATAGATTTATTTCACTCCGTGAGCTCCGAGAGAACGTGAGTGATAGTAGTATCATCCGAATCTAGCGGCACGTCGGCATCCGGAGATGAGTCCACCGGCACATCTGCAGCCGGGGATGCGTCTGGCTTATTCGGCTTCGGCTGCTCTGTATCTACGATATCAGCGCTTGCCGGTTTATGATTTCTCATTTCAATTCTCGAATTGAATTTGATTGAGTCTTCTCCAAGGGTGATTACAATCGAATATTTTTGAGATTCACGGTTGTAACTTTGAGTGACAGTTATGTCGATCTCATGCCCGCCTACTCTTAAATGCAAGAATCCCTGATCGCTCGTTTCTGCTGCCACACTTCCCGACCGAAATAGGTATATTGGCGTTCGCTTAAACTCAAATGTTCCTTCTGGTCCGGTAAACAGCCGCTGATCTAACCCTTGTAAACCAACATGCACACCCACGTTCGATAGCGGTTCGCCCTGCGAATCTAGCACCACTCCCTCTACCACCGCAGTCAGCGCACTCACCTCGGGAGTTGGAGCGGGAGTAGGTGTCGGAGTTGAAACTAGATCAGGCCTAGGATTATCTAAATCACTCTGTTTATCGGAGACAACATCTTGATCTGGAAGTAGCGGATCTTCGGTATTTTGTTGTTCTATCTCCTTTTGAATTTTCGGAATTGGAATAATCTCTCTGATTCGGATATCAGGCTCAGTTGGAACTTGTGTAGCCGTAATATCTACCACGACGTAGATTCCCTGGTTCTCTTCTAAATTGTAAGAAGCAGGGGTTTTCAAATTTACACTCTTTATGGTGTCTTGGTAACTCACCTGAAACAAAAGCGCGGCATCGATCTGATTAATTGTAAATGCGCTAGTGCCATCCAGAGCTGAAGTGCTTGTCTGATCAAAATAGTCTGTAACAACACCGGAGACTGGAGAATTAGTTTCAGCATCTCGATAGTCAAAGACAACTCCGAATTTTAGGCTGCCACCAGAATTTGTGCCGGAACGCCCACCGCCGCAGCCGCAAACAAGTGCAACTGCCAGAAGCAAGATGATCGCTTGAGTGAGTTTTATGAAATTCGTAAATACAGGCGCTGAACAGTCGTGCTGCCCCAAACGACATAGACCCATAACTTTCCCTCCATACCCAGAACCACCGATCTCTATTCTGCAATTGGCAGCCAAGTGCTTCCGGAAATCTAAAAAGATGAGCAATATTTGAGGGTTATGCCAATGGTCAATCTCCCGCTCCCATTTATACCCGGGGTTAAAGGTGGTATAACCGCGCGCCAGACAAATCAAAAGATCTCTAATTTTTCGGGAGCCTTGGAGAGTTATACGCTGATGGATTTTAGATTAATTAAATTTGAAACCGAGAGCGGCGTGGCAAAGCTCACTCTCGCTCGACCGGACGTACTTAACTCATTTAATCGTGAGATGGCCCGGGAAGTACAGTCCGTGCTCTCAATCGTTGGAGAAGACGCCAACATCAGATCAGTCTTACTAACAGGGGCAGGCAAGGCCTTTTGCGCCGGTCAAGATTTAACCGAAGTGGTGGGCAAAGACGGAATACCTACAGGAGATCTAGGCGACATCGTAAAGGTCTCTTACAATCCGATCATTCGCGCCATCAGGACAATTGAGAAACCTTTTGTCTGTGCCGTAAATGGGGTGGCTGCCGGAGCGGGCGCGAATTTGGCATTGGCTTGCGATATTGTTTTGGCAGCTAAGGAGGCAAATTTCATCCAAGCATTCTCTAAGATTGGGTTGATTCCAGATAGCGGAGGTACATTCCTACTCCCGAAACTAGTTGGCTTGGGTAGAGCATCAGCTCTGACAATGCTTGGAGAAAAGCTCTCAGCTGAAGAGGCCCTAAGAATAGGGATGATTTATAAAGTCTGCGAGGGGTCCGAGCTTCTGGAGGATGCTTTAAAAATCGCTAAATCTTTAGCCCTCGCTCCAACCCGAG